>JACXWA010000104.1 GCA_014764485.1 Candidatus Sulfomarinibacter kjeldsenii | reverse complement strand
CAATGAACGATCGAGCAGATTGTCTTCGCGGAGGAAATCAATGAGCCGTGCGAACTCGCCGTCGAAGTAGCGAATCTCGTCGTCATAGAGATCGATAAGATGCTGCACATCGCGATCGGTTATATCGAGCTCGGGACCGTCGCCGTAGATCATGTCGCCGATCGGATTGTGATCACCGGCGGCAATGAAGTCATACCCTTCGTATGGCCCGGCGAACTGCTTCTGATAGCCGGTCGGCGGCGCATAGTTGCCGTGGGGGTCCATAAAGTGGAGGTACATGAAGAAGGGTTCCCTGGCGCCGTCGACGAGCTCCATCGCTCGGGCGTTGACACACGCCGCGTCGTCCCACAGGCAGCTCTCGTCGAAGACCTCGAAGCCGGCGCCGAAGCCGCCGTTCGGGTTCTCCTCGCTGGGTGTCGAGCGGACGATCGGGCTCGCCGACACGGCGATCGTTTGGTAGCCCCGGGCCTGCAGGATTTCGGCTATGGTCGGGTACTCGGCGGGGATGCCCATCTGGCCCTCGTCCTGGCGGTAGAACTTGAAGGGGTAGCGAGAGGTGAATAGCGAGTTCACTGACGGAAACGTGCACGCAGCCTGGGATCGCGCGCGATCGAAGACGATTGCCTCGGATGCGAAACCGTCGATGAAAGGCGTCGTCGCCCGGGAGTAGCCGTACAGGCTCATGTGGTCGGCGCGAAGCGTATCCACCAGTACAACGATCACGTTCATCGGCGTGCTCGCGTGCGGGGCGGGTTGTGGTTTCCGGCTGCAACCGAACGCGACAAGAACCGCCGCGACGGCGACCAGAAACAGACGGTACCGCGTCGAACCGACCACGGACCTGAAAACGTACATGCGGCACTCGTTTCTCATCAGTCCGTCACGTAGCCCAGGGCTTCCAGCCGTTCGAGCTCCTAGGCGTCGAGCTAACCACCGCTCGGTGTGCCGGCGGTGCCGGGAGGCGCTGCGCGAGTGCGCAGATGTTGTGCGAAGGCCTCGTACCGCTCTCCGAGCTCCGCCAGGATCTCCGGGTGGTCTCCGGCCACGTCGTGCTCCTCCAGAGGATCGGCCACGATGTCAAAGAGGCGCTCACGTGGTTCACCGCCGCTCCCGGGGTGTTTGAGCAGCCGGTACTTCCACCTCGCTGTGCGGACAATTCCGTAGTCGATGGTGCTGTAAAAGGCCGCACGGGCGGGCGCCTCCCGGCCTTCGATGAGCGAACGCAGGCTCGTTCCATCCATGTGACTCGCTTCGTCTCCGAGCCCTGTGTAATCGAGGATGGTCGGCGCGATGTCGACGATCCGCACGAGCTCGTTGACGGCGACCCCGGAGGGTGTCCCCGTCGGGAGCTTGACGATCAACGGAATCCGGATGAGCTCCTCGGCGAGACCGCTGAGTGTATGGTGAATCACGAAGCCGTGATCGAGGAACTCCTCGCCGTGGTCGGCTGTGACGACGACCAGAGTGTTCCGCCAGGCTGGGTCATCCTCGAGTCGTTTAAACAGAGGGATAGGAAATTCCTTTCGTTCCACCGCAGACTAGCACGACGTTCAGAGCCGTTCTGGAGCCGCAGGGCGAGTACCGACACGCCGAGCACCCTCCTGAATCAGCAGGAACCGGCGGCCGGGAGAGTCTGCCCGGCACAGCGCCGCCAGAACCCCGATCCAGCGCCCAAATGCCGCCGCTACGAGCACACCCCGCACCGGCGGCTGCAGCCGAAATGGGCTCACGAAGCGGCGGAGAGAGCTGCCGCACTCGGTGGACCGCGAGGAGATCGCGCCTCGGCCTTCGCGAGGTGCCTCAGAATCGCGTCCACGACGTCGTGGTCGATGATGAACGCTATGATCCGCATCTCGCCACCGCACGACGGGCACACCAGCGGGTTCACCTCGTAAACACGCTTGATGAGCTGAGCCCAACTTCGGCGAAGAGCGCGGGCGTCATGACTCTGATCCCGGGCGGCCGAAGCCGAGGGGACATGCCGGCCATCGGGAGGTGCGGCGCCGATGTCGGCCTCGTCCTGCCGCCGGCGCTTGCCTCGCGACACATTCGAGTACGCCCCGTAGTACCTGACCAGATGACGGCGCGGCTCGGGGATGTGCATGATCACGCGGGCCAGGAACTCGGCCGGGTCGAAGGTCTCGGCCGGATCGTCCGGCTGCCGGGCACGGCCGTCGTGGCCTCCCTTCGGCCGATAGAGCACCTCATCTCCCCCACTCCAATGCATCCGCTCGAGGCTGATCGGCGGTCGCATGATGTAGCGAGCCAGACGCTCCACCGCGGGCCCGTCCTCGGGCTCGACCCGCACCCGGTTGTGCACCGAAAACCCGGTGTGGCGCCACGACAGCAGCAGCTCCGTCCGCTCCTCGGTGAGCAGCCCCTCCTCCTGCAGCATGCGCATCACCTTGTGGCGGTAGAGCAGCTCGGCGGCATGCTCGTCCACGTACGCGAGGGGAACCCACTCCCAATCACGCGTCCAGCCGCCGCGTGACACCAGCGCGTGCACGTGCGGGTGCCAGTTCGCCAGATCGCCCGCGGTCTGCACCACGGCCACCACCCCCGGCCGCAGGCCCTCCTCCCCCGTGCCGGCCACCATCAGCTCGCGAGCCGTCTCCCAGGCCGCGCGCGCGAGGCCGCCGAGCAACTCCCGGTGGTGCAGGAAGTACGGCCGCAGCATCTTCGGCATCACGAACACCCACTGCGCGTGCCCGACCTCCTCCAGCACCTCCTCGCGAAGCAAGACAGCGGTCGCCGCCGCGCGCCTGGCCGCACACGACGGGCACAGCTCCCGCGTCTTGCACGAGAACGCGAGCAGGTACTCCGCGTAACAGTCGGGACACTGCACCCTGGCGAAGCCGTTCTCGAACAGGCCACAGTCCAGGTACCGCCGCACCTGCTCGTCGACGAAGCCCCGCCAGAACCCGTGCCGGCGCTCGAAGCGATCCTCCCACTGCCCCTTCACCTCGTCATACAGCTCATCGAAGAGGCGGTACAGGGGTGTCGCGCGCGGGTTCCGCGGCCGGTACAGGCCACCAGGCTCTGCGGACAGGACGATGCTCCGTGCCTTCCGCAGCGTGGAGGGACGTCACCAGCATGCCCTCATATTGGTCAAAGGGCAAGAATGGTCCCGCACTCGCCAGCGCCGGAGATGTGGAGTGCGGGTCTGGACTCACCTCAATCGCGCCGGATCTCGCCTTCTTCAGTCTCCGCTGGATCCGAATTGGCCGCTGGTTCCAAAAGTGGCGGCCGCGGGCCCGAAATACCCTCTGAATCCTTCACATGTCGACCCGCCGGCACGCCGTAAGGCACATACGTCGGGAACGGGAACGGGGACGTTTCGTTACTGGGCGGCGACCTCCAACCGGTGGCCGGCGGAGTACGCGGTGAATTCTGGTGCGTACATGGATTGCAGGACCGCCGGGCCGACCCGGAAGGCGCCGGCCATGTTCGCGCGGAGGCGGTATTTGAAGGTGTACTCACCCGCCGGCAGCCACTCGAAGAAGAAGTTCGTACCAGAATCCCGCACCTCCTCGTACCACGAGATGCCGAGGTCCCATTTGTACTTTGAGTGAAGCGTCTCAGGTTCAAAGCCGGCGCCACGAGGATCGCGCAGGTGGACATACTCGGCGGCATGTTTGGCCCGGATCGAGAGATGGACCTCGACCTGGTCACCGGGTCCGATCTCTTCGCCATCGGCGAGCGGGCGCAATACCCAACCGGAGCCATCGTTGAAGCGGCGGAAGTACTGGCGGGTCACTCCAAAGAGGTCGCCTCGGGCTTCCGGCGGCAATCGTTCGGTCGAGAAGTGCCAGGTCGCCGAGGCAAATGCAAAGCCCTTGGACGGTTTCTCGACCACGATTGTGGACATGGTCTTGGGATCGATGTCCTCGCCGGCGACGATCACGCGGTTGCGGGCGCCAGTGTACTCGTCCGGCTCGAAAATTAATTGCGTTGTGCGCGGGCCCACCGCCACCGAGATCTCCTCGCGAACCGCCAACGCGTCCTCGTGCTTGAGGTAATGGGCCAGCGAGTAGAGCACCTCGGCGGTGGCGCGGGTTGATTTCCAGTGGTTGAGCTTCTTGTTGAGCAACAGCCAGTGGACGAGGCCGTGGCGACGCCCGTCGTCGGGCTCGAGCTCGGTCAGGGTCCTCAGCGCAAAGGCGTGGGTCTCGGTGGTGTCGTTGTACCAGAGCCAGGCTCTGTCCTCGGGCGCCCAGTAGGTCCCGAGATCCTGATCCGTCTTCGCCGAATCCATCACCGCGTCGAAGACCAGCACCGCGTCGTCGTGACGACCGGCCCGCTCGAGGGTCAGTGCCAGGTAGCCCTTGGTGAGTGGTGAGTGTTGGCGCCAATGGCGGAAGCTGAAGTCAAGCATGCGCTGACGCTCGTCATCGGTGAACACGCCGCCGGTCCAGGAGTCATCAGGGTAGTTCGAAAGAACGTAGTTGAGGAAGGTAATGGTCTCCCAGCAACAGTCGTTGGCCATCATCCAATCAACCAATACGTCGATGTAGTGGCGGTGCATATAGGACCACGCGCGGACCACGACGTCCTTCGGCGCGTCGACGCCGAACTCGAGGCCCTTCGAAAAGCCATGCAGGATGTAAAGGGTCATCCACGGTGACGGCGGCCCGCCCGGCCACCACGGGAAGCCGCCGAGCGAGGTCTGGCTCTTTTTGAGCTCGGCCAGGGCCGCGTCGCGTTGGGCGCGGGTAATCTTCGGATCGAGCACATTTATCAGGTCGTCTTTTTCCTCGGTACCGCCACGTGCGGTCCGCAGCCAGGGCGTCTCGACCAGCTCCATCGCCCGGTTGGGATCGTCGGCCTCCCAGGTCTCGAAACGGGTCTCGCGCGCAGACAGCTTCTCCGCCATCCGCTCGACCGAGGGGTACTGGTCGAAGAGACTCGAGACAATTCCGGTCGAAAGAAAGCGGTTGAGAGTCTGCTCGGTGCACTCGTACGGGTAGTTGACGAGGTATGGCAGCGCATTAAGAACGCTGTAGAAGAGCTGTGCATCAAGGGTCACGATCAGCTGGTCGTTGATCAGCGTCGGATCGTCGTCCGCCGCCAGGTCCGCAAAGTGGAGCTCGCGCCGATCGGCATTCTGCAAGGTGACGAAGCGCGACTGCATGAGGTGGAGGCGTCCCGGCAGAATCGGCAGCGGCCGCAGTTCGCCGTCTGAAAAGGCCCCGGCGCGGGCTGTGACCTTGAAAGCCACGGTGCCGACACGGGCCGGAACATCGAGGGGGAAACTGAGATCGGTGCCCTTGCCGGCTTCGACCGAGAAACGCACGCCCGAAGTTTTTTCAGGCGCGAGCCCGAAGACCGCGCGCAGATCCTCCTCGGTCTCGGGGTCGTAGATCTTGAGGTTGAGGGCGCCGTCAAAATCCTCCTCGCCGGCGTTGTTGACTACGACCTTGAGGATCGCCCGGTCGCCCTCGCGCAAGAAGCGCGGCAGATAGGGCCTGACCATCAGCTCCTTGACGCTCGCCGCCTGCCGGGTCGCCGAGCCACCCTTCAGGTCTGTAGTGACAGCGTGAATCCAGAGATTCCAGTCGGTGACAGAATCGGGGACCTCGAACTCGACCGTCACCGAACCGTCGTCGTCGAGCCTGAGGTGCGGTTCCCAGAAGGCCGTTTCGGAGAAGTCAGAGCGCAGCTCGGTCGCAGGCTCTTCCCCAGCCGTTGACCCGCCATCCTTGGCCTCGTCGTGATCCTGGCGCTCGTTGCCCACCTGTGCGACCGCTTCCGCCTCCTCTGCAACCATCGGCGCCGCGGCGTCCGCCATTTCCATCCTCGATTCCATCGCGAGCCCGGCCTTCATGGCCCGGAAGTGCCCACGGCGACCGGGGCCGCCGATGCCATAGCCGTCGAGAGCGGCCAGGTTGTCACCGTGAAGATGGGGGTAGTTGGGCAGACCGGGCAGGCTCGTGTGACCCCACGCCTGTCGGGCCAGGCCGAGGTTGTCCCAAAGCTGACCGATGCCGGTGCGGTTCGGGTAGAGCGAAAGTGGACTCGGGGGGTTGTGGGGACCATAGATATCGAGGCTACGATCGTACATATAGGCAAGAAGCTCGGCGGCTGCGCTGTCGACCGCTCCCTCATCGTGGCTGCGGACCGTGACCGAAAAGGTCTCCCGGGTCCCGGGCCGCATTTTGTCGCGGAACGATGTGAAGGCGAGATCGAGGCGGCGGTCGTCCCATGGCACAAAGACCTGCGCCGTCCTGCGGATCAGCTGGTGGTCACGTACCAGGGTGAGGGAGACGCCGAAACCGCCCCGATCGGAGGCCGTGATCGGAAATTCGACGACCCCGGAGCGTCCAGCACCGATCTCCCGCCGTTCGACGCGCCGGCCGTCACGGTAGATCTCAAGCACCATGTCCTGCGCCTTGAGACCGGTGAAAACAAACAGACGCGCGGTCTCCCCCACCGCCACCGACGGGCTCTCAAAACCGAGCATCGCCGGCAGCGCAAGCGGAGAGCGACGCGATCCGACGACCACGAGGTTCTTGCTGGCTTCATACTCGGCGCCGAATTCATCTTCGGTCGTGTAAATCAGTCTGTAGGCGCCGGGCGCCAGACCGGGCAGCTCGACCTCGGCCGAGCCGTCCTCGCCGTGAGAGACCTCACCGGCGCCGATCTCCCGATCCCAGGCCCAGCTCGCAAGGACCGCCTCGGGGTCGTAATCCGGATCCCAGCGCGAACGGAGGCTGTCGCCCGGGGTCTGGTACCCCTCGTGACCCTCGGGCGGTGATGGACGGGGTTGGTCGGCCGGAGTCAGGGTCTCCCCGGGTTGCTCCAGCTGCAGCAAACGCCAGCCTCCTTTGCCGGCCCTTGGAACACCATCGAGATCGGTACGGAGAACGCGAACGGCCGCGGCGCTCTTGGCAGTCAGAAAACCGAGATCGGCGACGATTCGCGCTTCGACCGAGACGAAACCGAGACGAAAAACGCGTTCAGCGGACCGGGTCTCGCCACCCTCGTCGGTGACGTCGACACCGAGACGATACCGGTAGGTGACACCCCGTTTGGCCAGCCGCTCATCGGCTGATGGTGTGAAATCGACGTGGAAACGGCCCTCGTCGTCGAGTGACGTCTCGCCGGCAGCCACAACCTGCGCCTGGGTCGAGGGCGACGGGTACCACCAGTGCCACCAGCGGGGGTAAACGGGTTCTCGTGTTACTCGCCATTTCACGGAGCCCGTCACGACCGGCAGGCCGAAGTAGTAGCGGACGTCGCCCGTGAGGGCGGCCCGTTGGTTGAGGCGCAGAGTGACCTCGGGGTCTGCGACCTCGACCTCGAAGGTGGGCCGTTTGTACTCCTCGACGCGGAGCCAACTCTGACCACCGAAGGAAGTCCGAAGGTACCACCGTCCGAGCAGCCGTCCGGCTGGGATCTCGAACGAACCGGAGGCCGATCCGAAGTCGTTGGTCGTCACCGTGGCGGTCGCCACTTCCTCATGGTTGGCATCTATCAGGGAGACCTGGATGGAAGCGTTTTCGACCGTCTCGTAGCTGATTTCCTCGCCACCACCGCGGTAGGCCACTGCCTTCCAGAAAAGCGTCTGTTGCGGGCGATAGACCGAGCGATCGGTGTAGATCAGGGCCGAAGAGGACACACCTCGTTCGCCCTCGTCAAATTTGTAGAGGCGATCGGCGTCGATGGCGACGTGGTCTCCACGCCGCGCCATCAAAAAATACTGGTCGCGCTGCCAGCGGGCGTGATTGAAATGTACCCGCCCATCGTCGCCGGTGCGTTTTCGTTCGACCTCGCGATGCCCGCGCTGATAGTCATAACGGTAGAGCGAGACATCAGCACCTTCAACAACCCGGCCGCTCGCGCCCGACCGAACGGTGACCTCATACGATTTGCCGACATGCCGTCTAACCAGGACAAGGTCGGAAAGAATGAAGTTCTCCGCCACCATCTGATTGCCGTAGTCCGCAAAGTCAGCTCGCATCGACGCCACCACGAGATAGGCGCCCGGTTCGTCGAGTTGCGGGACGTCGAAGGTGACGTGGGAGCGATAGTCGGGCGTCGGTGGCAACTCGATCGACCATTCGGCATCGGGGTCGCCATCCATGATTGCCTCGGCCTCACGGTGGCCCGGCATCATGTTGTAGTCCTCGGAGTTCTCGACAAAACGGCGAAGATCGTACCGCCAAGCCCGGAAATGAAGGCCGGAGAAGTTGCGGTGGGTGATCTGGAACGAACGCCGGCCGGCGCCGTCAACGGCCATCGCCGCAAGGCTGTATGACGGCGCCTCGATCGAGGCGACGATATGGTTGCAGCGTTGGCCGCCGATGCTCTGGGGATGGCGATCGCGGCCTTTGAGGGCTGCGGCACGGGATCGAACCAGTGCGTCGGGATCGGCTTCCGCACGTATGAACTCGGCCAGCGTAGCCTGACCCATCGACCACCAGGGAAGGCTGCGATCAAAACTCTCCTGTACCTCCTCGAGGTGGTTTCGGATGGAGAGCCGGTCCTCCGGGGTGTCGAAGGATTGGTGCACCCGGCGCAGTCGTTCGAGCCGGGTTTCCAGCGCCGCCTCGGCCTGTCCACCGTCCCGGTGCCAGGTCTCGAGGTCGTCGAGCAGGGCGCAGATCTTGAGGAGCGGATGAACGGCGGAGTCGGCGAGATCGAGCTCGGACGAGGTTTCCGGATCGCCCCGCATGAGGGTCGCGAGATCGATTTCGAAGACCCCGTTGGACTCGGCCGGGCTCCAGAACGAGGAATTGGCCAACAACTCGACCCAAAGGTAGGTGACGGCATCACGGAGGGTGCCGCGGATTCGCGGTGGGTAGTTATTCTGGTGGATATAGCGGGAAAGCTCGCCCAGGCTTTCGCTTCCCCACTCCTCGCGAGCCGACCACACCGCGAGAAACGCTCTGTCCGCCTCCTCGATGATCTGTTCGAGGTCCCATTTCTTGAGATCGAGCTCGCCGTCGGTTTCGACCCTCTCGCGCTGCTGGATTTCCCACGAGTAGGCGCGCGCGTAGGTGGCTAGGGAGTTGGCGTAGTAGAGCTCGAGGACCGCCTGCGACACTGCGTCCTCCGGCCACGGCTCGGTGCGCAGAAAACGGACCGCAGTCTCATAGCCGTGCAAGGCCATGCGCAGCTTGGTCTCCTCGATCAGGGCTCGGGTCCACTCGGACGCGTCACCCTCCTCCCGGGCGCGGACACGGATCGCCTCCACCGCTGTTGAAGCAGCTTCAAACTTCTGCTCCGAAATCAGACGATCGACGTCACTCCAGGTCACTGGTTCTCCTCCAGTGATGGTAACCGGTGTCTCCCCGGGTGGTGAGCCCTGGGTTGTCAACGCCTGCAGCGCCGCGGCCGAGACCACGACGACGACAAGGGCTGCGAGGAGAACAATCTGACGCGAGCTGGAATGGAGCAGTGTTTTTCGCATGGCACCAGTTTAGACACAGCCAACGCGAAAAAGTTCCAGGAACGCCTTTCGTGTTTTGATGGGTTTGGGGCTAATGTTTCGGCTTCACGGCTATGCGGCCATACGGCCTGACGGCTGAACGACCGGGCTCGGCGTCGGCGTAGTCAGGAGCATGAGCCGTATGGCCGTGGGTCGGCGGATGGGCGAAAAAACCGGGCGCATGCGCGCCCGGTGTTGAGCTTTCTCAACGGCGCATCTACATTTTCTTCGGGTTCACAAGCCCTACCCGCTCCATAACTTCCATGTCTATGGGGTTCTCGAGGCTCCACCGCGCCCCATCGGCGACTTTCGGGTCGGCATCGCCTGCGATCTCGCTCAGGACCTCAAACGCGCGCGCACTCTCCTCCGGCTCGCCAAGATTGAGGATAATATTGAGGCCGATAAGAGCCTCGCATCGCATCCTACGATCGGATGCGCTTTCGGCAGTTTCGACAATTGCATCGAACTTGTCCGACTTCAGCCGAAGGACGATTTCTCCCTGATCATCCCGGAAAAACGAATCGATGAGATCTGTCGAGGTGAGATGCTTCTTGGTTCCAAGCCTCTGCGGCGCCACCTCACCGAGGACCACCGAGGCCAAAAGCGCGAGCTCGAGATCGCCGTCCGCAAGGGCACGCTCGTAAACCCCCCGCGTTGCCAGGTGGATACACGCTAAACCCACCAGGTCTGAGATCACCACGACGTCTTCCTGGCGGAGCAGACGACCCAGCCGGATCGATCTGCGGAAGTCCTCCAACGCCTTTTCGGTACTTTCGGCAGACAGACCTCGGGCGACCCAGGAGCGGACCATGTTCAACGGAAGAAGGAGGTTCGTGATCCTGGTGGCATATCCGTCAAGCTCGAAGATATCGGGGTAATAGGTCATCGTTGCCTGGTCGCACCACGGTTCGGCCTCGAGCAGCAGCGGATCGTCGGCGGGCAGAATCTGACCTAGCCACTCCGGGCCCTCGATCCGTCGTTCCATCGCAGCAGTGGCGTCGTCCTTGCGTGGGCCAACGTCCTTGGCAAAGAGCCCAAACCACTCCGCAGCGTTTGCTGTACCGGTCCCGAGAGGGGCCAGGAGGTCGAGGTCGGTCTGGAATCGCAGCGACCAATCCGTGTTGGACGGACAAGTCCAACACGGCACCTCGAGATCAGCTACGTAGAACTCTGTCGGCGCTGGAATTGTGGCGTCCGGCGCATCCGGCACGACGACCGAGCCATCGCGGCCAATCAAGCGCGCCCCGAGCGAGCCGGCCAGGATAACGATCACGGCTGCGGCAAGAATCACCGGCCAGGTTTTCGAGTCACGGTTCAATGAAGTCATGATGGATTTCCTTCCGCATCGATTTCGGCCAGGCCATTGCTGGCGGCAAAGAACCCGACTATTGGTTGAACGTTGTCGGATATCCGTGTCGGACGAAGCATTTCAACGAGATACTCGTCGACGCGCTGCTCCGCGATGAGAGCTGGAGAGATCGGTCTGAATTCGTTTCCGGTCCCCGGCACGAACAAGGCGTGCCCGGCCACCAGCAGCACCACCGCTGCCGCCCACGCCAACCGAAGTCCCCGGTGATTCCAGATCCGGGACCAGACATCTGGGGTTGATTCGGCCGCCATACGCGCTCGAGCCGCGGCCAGTGTTCTCGATCGAAGATCGGGGGGTGGCTGAGGTGGCTCGAGGCTCTCCATCAGCCGTTCGACGACGGTATCCCTTTCATCGGGCTTCATGATCACCCTCCAATAGCTTTCTGAGTTTCTTGATGCCATTTCGGTAGCGGCTCGCGGCGGTGAACTTCGGCACACCAACGATGTCCCCGATCTCCGCGAACGTGCAACCGACATAATGTTTCAGGTAGACGACCTCTCGAGAGGAATCGGGCAAAGCGCTCAGCAGCGTTGACACCTGAGCTGCGTCCAACAACCGCTCGCCGTGATCATCGGCCGCGGTGAGAAAAGGGAAATCATCCAGAGAATCCGCTGCGCGTCGACCCCGCCGCCGCGTGACATCCACCGCCGCTCGTCGCGCAACCGTCAGGAGCCATGCCCTGGGATTTCGGACCTTGGCAAGCCGGCCACCCTGCTCCGCGACCCGTACGAATACGTCCTGGACGACATCGGCGGCGTCTTCTTCGGAGCCGGTCCGCCAGAGAGCGAGACCGTAGAGGCTCGGCGCCGCGGCGTCATAGAGCTCATCGAGAGCATCAATGCGACCGGCGGCGAGGTCGGCGAAGAGATCGCGCCAGTCCTCGTCGGCATGGCGGGGGGCCCTTTCACTCTCGTGCGAGATGGGCGGCAGTTCGTCGGTCACGGCTTCCACAATACTTGAGACGCTCCAGCCCCACCTATTTGTCACTTCGCTACCCTGATGAACTATTTCAGCGTTCTACGCCAAATTTCTGAGACGATTCCGCCCCCTCCGTCGTCGAAAAATGGGGAAGGTGGTTGGGAAATTTGAACCCACTGGCGGCTGCTGAGGCGGATCAGGCCTCATCTGAAGGAGGAGGCTATGAGCCGCCCGCAGGCGACTGTGCGACGCGTCGGCCTTATGCCGACAGCAAATCCGAAATCCGAAATAGGGATCGGGCGGGTGGCAGGGAATTCCTAATTCCTAATTCCTAATTCCGGATTCTCCCCCTGCTACCATGCCCGCATGCTCTCCACCGTTGTTCTCGCGTCGATCATGGCCGGCGCCGTTGCCAGTCTGTTGCGCGCCATCCGGGTTGAAGATCGAACTCAGGAAGTGTTTTCGAAGACCGCGGCGTCAATTTGCTTCGTGATCCTCGGCGCCAGCAGGTGGTCGAGCGGCGACATTGTTGGCGGATGGCTTGTCGCCGGCCTGGCGTTCTGCGCGTTCGGCGACGTCCTGCTCCTCGGCAAACGGACCTTCGACGTCGGGTTGGCGGCCTTTTTGCTTGGCCACGCTCTCTACGTCGCCGGCTTTCTGGCGGCTCTCCCAATCGAACGGTGGTCGTGGTTGATTCTGGCGCCGTTGCTGATCGTGAGCGGTGGCGCTGCTCGCTGGCTATGGCCGCACCTCGGTCGCCGCCGATTTTCTGTTCTCGCCTATGTCGTGGTCATCTCGGTCATGGTCTGGGGCGGCGTATCAGCAACCACCAGAGGCCATCTGCCGTGGACCGCGGCCGTCGGCGCCATCCTCTTCTACCTGTCGGACCTGGCAGTTGCCCGTCAGCGGTTTGTTCAACAGTCCTTCATCAACCGCGCACTCGGTCTCCCAATCTACTACCTCGGCCAGCTCCTTCTTGCCATGACCATCGGGGCACGTTAGCCTCTCCTTCTCTTGGAGGATCTGCATGAAGCCAGCAACAGCCATTGCTTTCACTCTCGTCCTGGTGGTCGGCATCACCGCTGGCGCACAGGGCAGCTGGAGCGCCCACACCAGCACCGGTGAGTATGCGTTCGCGCGCGGTGATATCGATCGCGCCGAATCCGAGTTCCGCGCGGCCCTCGAGATCGCTCAGGGATTGCCCGCCGGCGACCGTCGTCTGGAGACCAGTCTCGAAAACCTCGCGCGTCTCTACGAACACCAGTCGAATTACGACCGTGCGCAGCCGCTGTATCAGCTACTCCTCGCAGCCAAAGAGCTTCGCCTCGGCTCGGAAAGCCCCGCTCTCCTGAGTTCCCTTTACGCCGTGGCACGAGTGAGCCAGCCGATGGGCGACCTGCCCACGGTCGAGAGCAGCCTCGAAAAATTCGCCGCGATCGCTGCAACGAGTGGCGAGGCCGACCCCCGCCAACACTGGCAGGTCCTGCAGATGCTGGCCCGGATGCAGACGATTCAGGAGAACCCGGACCAGGCTGTCACGTGGCAGCGGCGGGCAGCCGAAGTGATCGCCGACGACCCTGGAGCCACGTCGGAGGAACGCATCGACCTCTTCGTGTCGCTGGCCGAGATGGAGCTCGTTGCCGAAAACGGCCCAGCAGCAGAGCGCCTCTACGTCGAGGTTGCCGAGCTTCGGCAGGAGGAGGACGAAGCCGACGCTTTTCCGGACACGATGGCGGAGGGAGCCGAGATTGCACTCGCCACAGCCCAGTTCGAAACCGCCGAGCGCCTCGCCATGCGGGCGACTCACGCCCATCCGGATGCGGACGCCGAGCTCCAGGCTCGCAAGGTTCTGGTCGAGCTTTCGTGGATCAAGGTCAACCGTGGTACCGACGATATGGAGAACCTACTGGCCGCCGCCGGCGATAGTGAGGAGCTCGTCCGCGCTCGCGACCGCCTGCGGGAGCTGATCCTTCTCGAAGGCGCCGACAAGCGCACGACCCTGACCCGATTGGCCCAGGTGGAGGCGCTTCGTGGGCAGCCCGCATCGGCTGCCGACTGGCAGCTGCAGCTCCTGGAAGTCGTGGCCGACGATGCGGAGGCGGCCGCCGCGGCACGCCGCGACCTCGTCACCCTCCTCGCAGCGGCAGGACGATATGACGACGCGTTGGCGGAAAACGCTGTGGTGCTCGCGGATCTCGAGGCCCAATACGGAACATCCGACAAGCGGCTGGTGCCCGTTTTGACCCAGCGCCAGACGCTCTACGAATCCGCCGGCAACAAGAAACAGGCGAAGAAGATCAAGAAAAGGATCAAAAAGCTCTCGCGGAGCTAGGGCTTTACGGCTATACGGCTATGCGGCTTTTCGGCTATAACGTGCATCGCGTTCAGAAATTACGATGAGTCACCGCCTACCACCTGGAAAGGTCCCGTGGGACGTCGTTGCGGATTTGGTCTCGGGAGAACTGCCGGCAGAGGTCATGCTCGGCCCGGCGGCCGGCGAAGACGCGGCCCTGATCGAAATCGGCGGCGAGCTGTGGGCGGTGGCCTCGGACCCGGTCTCCTTCACAGCAACCGAGGCGGGGCGGCTGGCGGTCATCGTCAACGCCAACGACGTCGCCGTTCGCGGCGCTCGCCCCCGATTCTTCCTCGCAGTTGGCCTGATTTCACCGCACGAAGCAACCGAGGACCGCGTGACGGATCTCCTGACCCAGGTTCGTGACACCTGTCATGAGGTCGGCTGCCATCTCGTGGGCGGACACACCGAAGTCACTCCGGGGCTCCCGCACAGCATCGTCGTCGGCACCATGCTCGGACGTGTCGAAGGAAGACCGTTGACGACGGGCGGCCTCCACGAGGGAGACCTCGTGGGAATGACCCGCCAGGCCGGCCTCGAAGGGACTTCCATTTTGCTCGCGGATCACGGCGAACGTCTGCGTTCGGTCCACGGGGCCGAAGCCTATGCCGGATCAGAGGAGATCCTTTCCGGAGATTGGCTGCTCGTAGCCCCTGAAGCGTTGCGCGTGGCGGCCTGCCGGGGAATCACCGCGCTCCATGATGTGACAGAGGGTGGTGTCGGAGAGGCGCTTCACGAAATGGCGGTAGCTTCAGGTCTAACTATAGACGCTCAACGCGAAGCGATTCCGGTTCTTACGGAGACCACAGCGATGTGCGCGGATCTCGGAATCGATCCGCTGGGGCTGATCGGTTCGGGTTCGCTGCTGGTGGGCTGCGATGAAACGGGCCGCGGCGAAGTCGAGGCCACATTCGCCCAAGAGGGTGTGCCCTTCACGTGGATCGGACGTGCCACAGCAGCGGATGGAGCACCACGGTCGAGTCTGCCTCGTTTCCCACGCGATGAGCTGCTCAAGACAGGCGTCATGGATGGGATCCGTGCAGTGGTCTTCGATATGGACGGAACCCTGGTGGACTCTAGTTACGACTGGCCGGCGATACGCCGGCGCCTCGGCGTCACCGGAGTTTCGATCATCGACGATCTCAACGCCCTGGCGGAACCCGACCGGTCCCGAAAATGGGCTGAGCTGGAAGCGATCGAAAAGTCGGCCACCGAGAACGCACGAATTCACGATGGGGCCCACGAGCTGCTCGAGCTGTTTGCCGTCCACGATCTCGCAACCGCCCTGGTGACGAACAACAGCAGCGCCAACACCAGACGTCTTCTCGCCCGCTTCGGTCTGCGTTTTGACGTCATATTGACCCGTGATTCCGGCCTCTGGAAACCATCCGGAGCGCCCATCAAGGAGGCTGTCACCCAGCTTGGCGTCCGACCCGTGGAATGTCTCGGCGTCGGAGACTCACGTTACGACGTCCTCGCGGCACGCGAGGCCGGCCTCTCCGCGGTCTGCGTCGTCCACGACGGATCAGGCCGGCATTCAGACGAAGCAGATCTCGCGTTCGATGATCTCCCCGCGTTCGTGCGGTATCTCCTAGTAGTGCTGTACGTGCCGGGGAGATAGCTTACAGAATCGTCCAGGGACATGGTTAACACATTTGTTCGTCGTCGTCGGAGCTGCGGAGGCTGTGGGAAGGTGGAGGGCGGCCCTGCGGCCGACAGCTTTCCACAACTCCGCAGCTGGATCGCATACATCATGAGATCACCTTGCCGGCACGTTCATCGAAGCGCGCGATGAGGACATCGTAGTAGTAGATCGACCAGATGGCATCGTCGATCTCCTCGAGAGCGACTGTTTCCCCGAGCAGATTGGAGCTCAGGAACAGCAGCCGATTTTTGAACTTGATGTGACCCACGCTGGTTACGCGCCGTTTTTCGTAGTGCGCCGGATACTCGGGCTTCGGTGTTCTTTCTGGATACGGACGTGGCGATGGTCGCCATACCTCGGCCGGGGTTTTCTGTCCTAGCGCCTGGTGAGGGCGCACTTCGTTGAACTCTTTGCGGAAGGCGTCGAACTTTCTCCGCTGGCACCTCAGATTAGCCCCTGGAGGGCGGGTCGCCTCCGCTTTCATAGTGCGGTGCATGCGTTCGTGGCGGGGATTCTGCTGTGGTTTGCCAGGCTCGATCCGATGATGTCGGATACCCAGCTGGATCCACCACACACCTAAAGCCGAAAGACCGCAGATGGCATTCCACACCGCAAAAGGTGCGCCGTTATCTGTAAGGATGGCATCCGGCAAGCCGTGCTTGCGGAACACCCGCGAAAAAACTGGACGAGCCCACCGGCCTCGAGTCGACAGCAATCCTTCGCTTGCCAAGAGATACCGCGAATCCTGATCTGCTATCGTCAGCGGATAGCAGTACCGCCCATCAAGCGTCTTGAACTCTCCTTTGTAATCCGCTGTCCAAAGATCATTTGGCGCATTCACTTCCACCACTGGC
>JACXWA010000032.1 GCA_014764485.1 Candidatus Sulfomarinibacter kjeldsenii | reverse complement strand
CGAGGTCTGGACCATTTTGAGTTCGACCGCTGCCGGTGAGATTTCCGGGTGGATTCGGTTGATCAGAACATATGCCTCGGCTACGGTCTCCAGCGCATCGAAGACCTCTCTCTCCGAATCGGTTGTGGTCTGGACGAAAAAATGGTCTGGTTGCGTGCCACGGCTGGTCGTATAGATCAAGAGTTCCTTCTCATCGAATATTTTGGAAAACGCCTGATCGATCCGCTCGTCGTGGTACTTCTCGGCCTGTAATTTGATGCCTGGCGTCGGCGCAGGGGTCGGTTCGACTGTGTCGCCGAGAGCTGGTTTTCCCTCTCCTCCGGCGTCGATCGTGGCGTGCTGACCGAGAGGCGTGCGCGGAGTCGGGGTCGGAATCGGTGTTCCATGGACCGATAGCTCCTCAATCAAGAGCGCGTCGCCGAGGCCGAGCTGGTTGTAGCGCTCGGTTTCCACCAGATCCACAAGCAGAACCGGGTAGCTGGTAAGGGTCCCGGTCGCGAGAACGAGAACCGCGTTCGGTCCTTCAATGCGCATCGGTTCCTTGCACCGGATCTTGTGCCCACTCTTGAGAATCACCACATACCCTTGGGCTGCGGCCGCTACCGCCACCGCGAGGAATACTGCCGTTACAAATCCCAGAACGCGTAACCGAGCCATGATGCTGACCTCCACTGTTCATTATAGCTGCTAGCAAAAGGCCATGAGCCAACAGCGGGGCTGATCGTCAGGAATCGCGCGAAATGAGCCCGAAGAGCTCATTTCGTCCCTTGGTGCCGGTTTTGCGATAAAGGTGTTTGAGGTGATCTCGAATCGTGTGTGGGCTGATACCGAGTTCCTCTGCCATTGCCACCGTGGTAAGGCCTCGGCCCACGAGCTGCAGGACTTCCTGTTCGCGTGGGCTGAGACTATGGCTGGATGAAAACACCTGAATCCGCTGGTCGGACTTCGATTCGGTTGGCTGCAGAGTCACCAGCACCGCATTGGGTCCGTCGGAAACTGGAGCCGGAACGGCCGATACATCGCACGCCATCATGCGTCCCTCCTCGAGCTCGATCACCCCGCTCCATGGTGATTCGGAGCCATCGCGGGATGCGACCCGCTCAACGAGGGAGCTGAGCAAAGTAAAGAGGGGCTGCCACGGCCGATTGTTGCGGCTGCCGAGGAGTTCGTCCTCGGTCTGCTGCGAAAGCAGGTGATCGGCGGTAGGGTTGGCAAAGAGAATGCCACCTTCGTCGTCGAAAAGAAGGACGGAGTTCGAGGTGGTTTCCAAAGCTCTGCTGAGAAGATTCGTTTGGATCTGCAAGCTCCGGAGCTCGAGGACTTGGTTGAGAGAGTCTGATAATAGCGTCACGAGATCTGTAGCAGGCTGTGGCGCTTTTCCGAGGCGGAGCGAGGCGTCGAATTCAATTCCAGCTTCGAGGGGTAGAGTTATGACGTTCCCCGAACCTGACCCGAAACGATAGGTCTGGGGGGGCGCGGCACCGCTCGGCCGCAGCTCGAGCTCTAACCAGGAAGCTTGAGTCAATGTCTTCGCGAGATGCATGAAACTCAGGATCCCTGGATCCTCTGTGGCCGGACATCGCGGCTCGAGGACAATTGGATGATCGGCGCCCATCTTCACCTATATTGTATCGCTGTCTGAACGAGAGCCAAAGCCCTATGTCTCAACCGCTTGGCCTTTGAGGGGCCCTTGACCTCAGACCGGTGCTGGCTTACACTCCCGCTCCCATGTTGGAAGGGCTGCAGGACCGCTTGGCTCGAGTCACCAAGACCCTCAGAGGTGAGGGTCATCTGACCGAGTACCACATCGACGCCGCGTTGCGGGAGATCAGACTCGCTCTGCTCGAAGCGGATGTCAGCGTCGAGGTTGTCTCCGGTTTCATCGAGCGGGTGCGCGTCAGGGCGGTCGGTAAAGAAGTCCTGGGCTCCGTGACACCGGCACAGATGGTGACGAAGATCGTCCATGAAGAGCTGGTCACCTTGCTTGGTGGGGAAACGACCGAACTCGATTTCAAAGGACGTCCTTCGGTCATCATGTTGGTCGGGCTTCAGGGATCGGGGAAGACAACCACTGCGGCTAAAATGGCCCGTTGGATCAAGGATCGCAAAGGTCTCTTCCCGTTGCTGGTACCTGCAGACACATCACGCCCGGCAGCCCGAGAGCAATTGCTGGTCCTGGGAGAAAAGGCCAAGATCCCGACGGTCGATACCCGGAACATGGATGACCCGGAGGCGATTGCTCGCCAGGCCCTTCGCGAGGCCTCGATCAAGGGCTATCAGGTGTTGATCTTCGACACCGCAGGGCGCTTGCACATCGATGAGGAGTTGATGGACCAGCTGCTGCGGCTCAAGGAGATTCTCAAGCCGAAGCAGGTCCTTTTCGTTGCAGATGCGATGACCGGTCAGGATGCGGTTCGTTCGGCCCGGGCCTTCCACGAACGGCTCGAAATCACCGGCGTTATTCTCACGAAGCTCGACGGTGATGCCCGCGGAGGTGCCGCTCTATCTGTGCGTGAGGTTGTCGGAAAGCCAATCGTCTACGCCGGAATCGGCGAGCAGATCGAGGACCTCGAGCAATTCCACCCGGACCGAATGGCGGGACGCATCCTCGGCATGGGCGATGTGCTGACCCTGGTGGAAAAGGCGCAGGACGCGGTCGACGAGAAAAAGGCGCGCCGGCTCGAAGAAAAGCTCAAAAAAAACAAATTTGATCTCGAAGATCTGCGCGACCAGCTCAAGAGCCTCAAGAAGATGGGACCCCTGCAATCGGTGATGGAGATGGTGCCGGGTATGAACAGTATGATGCCCGAAGGAGGGATGGGTGAGGGGCAGGAGCGACAGCTCCGGCGAATGGAGGCGTGCATCGATTCGATGACGCCCAAAGAACGCCGTCACCCACAGCTTCTCAACGGCTCACGAAAGAAGAGGGTCGCAAAAGGTTCTGGAACCAGTGTGGAAGAAATCAATCGCCTCTTGCGTCAATACGGACAGATGCGTAAGCTCATGAAGCGTCTGGGTAAGGCCGACCCCCGCGCGCTGAAGCGTCAGTTTGGGCTCGGCTGAATATTCGCCCAGGAAGGAAAGAAAATGTTGATGATCAGATTGCGACGTGGGGGTGCGAAGCAGAACCCCGTCTACCGTGTCGTGGTGTCGGATTCGCGTAAGGACACTCAGGCCGACTACCTGGACCAGGTGGGTTTCTACAATCCCAACGTGGAACCGCCGGAGATCAGGCTCGATCTCGAAAAGGTCGAAAAATGGCAGAGCCAGGGTGCCGGTGTGTCCGAAACTGTGCAATCCTTGATTCGTAAAGCTCAGCAGCAGCCCTAACGCCCGCCCGGGGCTCGTGGGTTCCGGGTCATCTTCCCCATCTTCGAAGGGAGCTCCAATGAGTGCTATGAAAGACCTGCTGGTAGAGATCGCGAAGGCACTGGTCGACAATCCCGAAGACGTCTCCGTGCAAGAAGTAGAGGGCGAGCAGACAACGGTGCTCGAGCTCCGGGTGAAAACCGAGGACCTGGGTAAGGTCATTGGCCGCCAGGGTCGCACGGCGCGCGCGATCAGAACCCTGCTCGCGGCGGCGGGCATGAAGGTTCAGAAGCGCTTCGTGCTCGAAATTCTCGAGTAGTGACCGGCGACGCCGGTCGCGACTGGCTGATCATTGGGCGCGCGGGCAAACCGCACGGCGTCCACGGCGATCTCCTGGTGGAGATCATTACCGATTTTCCGGAACGTCTCTCCGACGGAGTCCGTTTCGGTGTTGGCGACGATTTGAGCCCGGAGGAGTTCTTCGAGGTTCACCGGGTCCGCTATCACAAAGGCAGATGGCTGCTCTCGATTCGTGGGATCCGCGAGCGAGAGGTCGTCGACGGTTGGCGTGGACGGTTCCTCTTCCTCCCGGAGCAGGCGCTTGACGACCTTCCTGAGGGCTATTACTACGAGCATCACCTGACCGGCCTCGAGTGCCGCTCGCCCGAGGGTGAGGTTCTCGGTCGGGTTACGGGCCTCGATCCGGGAGAGAGCCAGGCTCGCCTGGTGGTTCGCAACGGTGAGCGCGAATCATTGGTGCCCTATGTGCCGGAGATCGTGAAGGAAGTCGACCTCGATGGAGGGTTCGTCATCATCGATGCTCCGGCGGGCCTTCTCGACGACGACGCCATCGACGCGCGGTAGCCGTTTGTAGGGCAGGTTCACCACCAAGACACCAAGTGCACCAAGCCCGCCCCTGATGCCCACAGATCACACAGATGAGCACCGGTGCCATTATCCGGAGACACCGCAGATAGCGCAGATAGACGCAGATGCCCCCCACCCGCCCAATAACGCAAAGGCGCGAAGACGCAAAGACGCAAAGGGGTGGTCGCTGAGCTTGAAAGGTGATTTCGCTTATTTATGGCAGTACGACAGGCGATCAGAAATCGCCTGTCACCGGTGAGACGTCTGCCCGCTCCGGATCCAAGCATCCGGCGCGACCAGCCTTCTCACCGGCCGACGTGCCCCTGGCACGTCAGTTCTGCCTCTCTTCTTTGTTTGTGGGAAGGGGACTCGCCACAAGAAGAAAGCCGATGTGGCCCTCTCTGCGCCTCTGCGTTGAAAAATGGGTGGGTGGGTGGATCTGTGTGATCTGTGGGCTCTGTTTGTCGTTGGAATGCTCGAGGCCGTTGGCGAGAGCGGTGGTGCAATCCAAGTGGCAACGCTATCTGCGTCTATCTGCGTTATCTGCGGTTTGTCCCCGGGCGGGTTGGGTGGCTTTGCGTCTTGGCGCCTCGGCGTCTTTGCGTTGAGTTCGGACCTTGGTGATGACTTGGTGTCTTGGTGTCTTTGTGGTTCAATACGCGTTTCCGGTAGATCTACCCGGCTGGCATTCCTATGCATTTTGACGTTTTGACCATCTTTCCGCAGCTCTTCGAGCCGTTTCGCGCCACCGGGGTGCTTGGCAAGGCTGTTGAACGCGGCCTGGTCGGTATCGAGGCCCATGATCTCCGCAACTGGGCCGACAACAAGTGGCGACAGATCGATGACGAGCCTTACGGCGGCGGTGCCGGGATGGTCTTGCAGGCATCCCCGGTCTTGACAGCCATCCGCGACATGACCTCGCGCCGGAGGGATGCGAGGGCGATCATCCTCGGCCCGAGGGGGCGGTTACTCGATCAAACCCTGGCTGAAGAGATGGCTCAAGAGCCAGGTCTGTTGTTGGTGTGTGGTCGGTATGAGGGTTTCGACGAACGGGTTCTCGATATCAGCGGGGCCGAGGAGGTATCCGTGGGGGATTACATTCTCGGAGGTGGTGAGGTCGCCGCGATGGTTCTCATCGAAGCGGTCTCGCGGTTGGTGCCGGGGGTTGTCGGAGATCCTGAATCGGTGAGTGCGGACAGCTTTGGAGAAGGGCTGCTCGATCACCCCTGTTATACCCGCCCCCCCGAGGTGGAGGGGGCCCTGGTCCCCGAGGTGTTACTCTCCGGAAATCACGAGGCGATCCGGCGCTGGCGATTGGAACGATCAGTCGAGATCACGGTAACCAGACGACCTGACCTCGTAAAGAGGAACTGGAAGCGGTACTCGAACGAAGTTCGGGAGCTTGTCGGTCGTTTCGCGCCGGATCTGATCCGAGAGATGGGTGGCGACTGAATGCTACGCCGAAAACGGGGGAGACGATGAAAAGAACGATCGTGGTTTTGACGTTGTTGACGATCTGTGCAGCTGGCCCGGCCGTCGGCCAGGGCTTTGACTCGGATCCGGTGTTCAAGGTGCGACTGGTTCCCGACCGCACTCCGCTGGTTGCAGGCGACGAATTGCGGTTGGCGGTCACCTTGTCCATCAACCGTGGGTGGCACGTCAACTCCGATGATCCAGGTGACGAATTTTCGTTGCCAACGACTGTTGAGTTCATCCTGCCCGAAGGCTGGCCGGTGCCGGTGGTCAGCTTTCCGGAAGGCGAGGCCCTCGAGTTCGAGTTCTCCGATACGCCAATTGAGGTCTGGGAGGACCGCGCTGTCATTCTGGCGGGCCTTGTTGTTCCGGAAATAGCGGAAGGCGATCATCGTCTGCGTGTGGCAGTCACAGCGCAGGCCTGCAACAACACACAGTGCCTCCCTCCGGAGGAGGTTCGAACTGGCGTCGATGTGACGGTGGCACCGCCCGGAAGCTCGTCAGATTCTGCGAACAAAGAGCTCTTCCAAGAACTCGTCGCGCAATCCTCCGGGTCGGCCGACTCTCCAGAGTCCTCGGATCTCGGTTCGAAGTCGTTGCCGCTTCTCTTGATCGGGGTGTTCCTGGCCGGGCTTGCCCTGAACCTGACCCCGTGCGTTTTCCCACTCATTCCGATCACTGTTGGCTTTTTCACCCAGCAGACCAAGGATCGTGAAGGCAGCGCTTTCCCGCTTGCCCTCGCATATGTTATGGGAATCGCCTTCACATACTCGGTGCTCGGTGTTCTCGCCGCCCTCAGCGGTGCGATCTTCGGTAGTGCATTACAGAGCCCGTGGGTTGTCGGCCTCATCGTTGTTGTCCTGCTGTCGCTCGCGACCTCGATGTTCGGGTTGTGGGAGCTGCGAGTACCTGGTTGGGCACAGCGCGCGGCGGGCGGCAGGAACGGGGTTTTCGGCGCCCTCATTATGGGCCTCGTAATGGGCTTTGTCGCGGCGCCGTGCATTGGTCCGTTTGTGGTCGGCCTCCTGACCTATGTCGGCCAACGAGGAGATCCATTCCTGGGTTTCATTCTGTTCTTCACTCTGGCGTTGGGTCTCGGTCTGCCATATTTGATTTTGGGTACCTTTACCGGCGCGGTCAACAAGTTGCCGGCATCCGGCATGTGGATGATTGGGGTGCGGCGGGTGTTTGGTGTCATCCTGGTCGCTATGGCTGCCTACTTCGCGGCCCCGCTGATGCCCGGCGACTCGGGACGTTGGTTGATGTCGGCGGTACTGGTTCTTGGTGCGCTCTACCTCCTGATCATCGACAGAACGGGCCACGAACAGCCGACAATCGATCGCGTCATGAGGTTGTTGGCCGCGGCCATGATTGTGGCCGGAGTAGTCATGGCTCCGGCGGTTCATCTTGACGGGGCTACGGCGGGCGAGTCGGCCGAGCACCTGGCCTGGCAGCCATATGACGCTGCCGCGGTCGAATCTGCAATCGCTGGTGGTGGGCAGGTCATTCTCGATTTCTACGCGGACTGGTGCGCTCCGTGTCGCGAGCTCGACGAAAAGACCTTCCCGGCGCCCAACGTGAGCGCACTGCTCGAAAATTACTCGCGCTTCAAGGTCGATTTGACCCGGAGCAGCGAGGAAACCCAGGAGCTGGCTACCGAGTACCGGGTGATGGGTGTGCCGACCGTGATCGTGTTTTCGGGCGGCGAGGAGACCTTCAGGATCACCGGCTTCGAACCACCGGCACAATTTTTGAAGCGACTACAGGCCGTTCCGTAAAGGAGCGGGATACCAGATTCTGGAATCCGGATACCGGATTCGCCCACCCAGCGCCCGGCGACGGCGTCGGAGGACTCACACACCATTTGCATCTGGCATCTGGGTGCGATGGATCGCCGCCCTCAGCGGGGAATTGGTGAGAAATGCGGGCTAGCTCTCGATGACGTCGCCGCCGGTGACGACGCGCTCTTTGCCGTTTTCCCGGATTTTCAGGAACCCCTCTTCGGTGAGTTCCAACAGAGTCCCTGAAACCACCTTGCCCGATGCGAGGCGAACGCTGACTGCGTCACCGGGTCGCTGAATCAGCAGGTTTCGCCACCGGTCGATCGCCGGCGCTGGATCTTCCATCAGGCGATCGAGCTGATCGATGAACGTGCAGGCCAGATCATGCCTCCAGGTCTTGATCTCTCCTGATTCAAGGAGTTCGGCGATCGAAGTTGCTGGCAGGCCTTCGGTTTCGTCGATCACCGGAGCTGTCTCGAGATTGACTCCGAGTCCAACGGTCACCCAGGTAGTGTCTCCGTGTCGCGCGAAAACAAGGATTCCGGCAAGCTTGCGTTCATCGACCAGGATGTCGTTGGGCCATCTGATCTGAACATCCGAAACTCCGATCCGGGTGATCGCGTCCCAGGCCGCTGTGGCTGCCAGCATTGGAAGCTGGGCGATGGTCTCGGCTTTGATTCCCGACCTCAGCCAACTCATGTAGAGGCCGCCGGCCGGAGACTCCCAGCTGCGGTCTCCCCGTCCGACGCCCTTCTCCTGGCGGTCGGCAAGAATCAGGGTGGCCCCGAGCTTCTGGCTCTCTTCGTCCATTTCCGCGATGATCCGCCTCGCGAGGGCGTGGGTCGAATCCGTGACCTCGAAGAGGACGAGGTTCTCGACATGGCGTGCCAGCTCCTCCATGAGATGATCGAGACGTTCCCTCAATTTCATTCCTTCCGGACACCCTCGGCCACGAAAATGATCAACCTCGGGTTGGTATCTCGTCACTATACAGGGGCGCGGAAAGATAGCCCGAATATCCCAACAGCGGTTGTCGCGAGGCAGGATATGTACTGCGAGAATTGTGGGTCAAGCCTACGAAGGGTCACTCTCGGCGCTGGCCTCGAGCTCTCGCACTCGTTCGCGCACGACGACCTCGGCCATGTCCGGGATCACGTCCCATGCTATGTGTTCGATGCGGTCGGCTGCCAGCTCCAACAGACGCCTCGCGATCCGATCCACATCGTCATCGCTGAGGCCGATTCCAGCGGCGTCCTCGGGCGTCTTTTCTCCGGGGGGTTTGTCACCGAAATCCTGCGTGTCGGCGTCATCTTTCTCGTCGTCGGATGGTTCCTCGACCTCGTCGATCATGGCGGGTACCACCTCGGGCTGGTGATCGGCCATCACCGCGGCGACGTCGATGGGCGTGGTCAACGAGTTGTCAATTTCGACATCTTCGGGTGGTGCAAACTCGACCTCCTCGTCATCGGACGGGAAGCTCTCTTCATCCGGGCCGGCTTCAATGAAGGGTTCCTCAGTCAGCTCGGTTTCCGAATCGTCGCTCGAGGTATCAACGTCTTCAGTTTCCATGATTCCGGCGAAGTCTTCTGCAGCAAGGGTTTCGGCGGGATCGGCAGTGGACTCGTCAACTTCACCAATTTCGAAAGGCTCGTCAATCTCGGCGAGTTCCGTTGTGTCCAGTTCCAGTTCTCCGATGTCGTCGCTGAGTTCGAATTCGTCTTGCGGGGGTTCCACAGGCTGCACGTCGGGGGGTTCAACGATCTCAAATTCACCGGCCGGATCCAAGGCTCCAGCGTCCTCGGCGACAGTCTCTCCAGGGCCGAATTCCTGACTGACCTCGGTATCTTCGAGTTCGATGTCCTCCTCTGGCGTTGAGAGGTCCTCTGGATCGATCGATTGGGTTTCTACGGCCGTTGGAGGAGGTGCGGCGGGTGTGGTTGCGAGGTGTTCCACGGCGTCGACCAGTTTTTTTGCTTCGAATGGTTTTGTAATGATTTCGGAGCAGCCGACGGCAATTGCCCGGTCACGATCGAAGGGCTCGAAGGTCCCGGTCAGCAAAATGACCGGTAAATGGAGAAACTCCGAGCTCGATTTGATTTCCTGACACACGTCATAGCCGTCACGTCCCGGCATGATGACGTCGCAGATCACGAGATCTGGCCGGACCTCCGGGAGCCGCTCGAGGAGATCGTCGCCGCTCGACACCGCCACGACTTCGTACTCGGTGTCGGCAAATGTGAGCTCAACGACTTTTTGGATAGTGAGGCTGTCGTCGGCTAGCAGGATTGTGCGGCTCATGGCTCTCCCAACTCCGTCGCGCGATCGCGTCACCTGAAGGCGGTATGGCCGTCAAATGGCGCTAAAATTGTCCGAATAAGATTGTGGCAAGTCCTCCACTGTCATAACTTATGTACCACGAAGGCGTGGAATCTGTCAATGAAGCCGGGCCCTCGGAGCCCCCGCCACAGGCTCCATCTCATCGGATTCAGAGAGGCCATTTGCCGGGCCTTTTCGGTTGCGGCTGCAAGGGGGTTTTCGGCTGTTCTGAGGATCGCTCCGTGGAATGAGAGAGTGGTTGGATCCAGTTCACGAGTTTCGAGCAACGCAGCGCGAGCTGTAGCGCTTCCGAGTGCGGAGGGCAGGCGGGTGGTGCCAGACCATCCCGTAACCAGTCCACGTCGGACGCCGGGATGGCTGAAGCGTGCACCGGGACCAACGATCAGCGCGTCACACGTGAGGGCGAGATCGAAACCGCCGCCGGAGCATGATCCGTTGATCGCGCAGACGATCGGGGCGCGGTGGTTCTCGAGATTCCGAATTGCGCGGCGTCCGCGCCGCGCATACGGTTCGCTCGATGAGGCGTCGAGATCGGCGATCTCGGCCAGGTGCGCGCCGGCCAGAAAGACGCTCTGGTGGGCTGAGCAAATGACCAGGGGATCAGGCGCATCTTCCGCCGCCAACGATTCCAGAGTTGAAGAGAGCCCGTCGAGGACATCCAGGGAAAGGATTGGCGATGCGAACTCGAGAACTGTGACGCCTGGCAGGCGTTCGATTCCGACCGCACCGTTTCCGTTAACGGATCGATCCATCGAACGCTCCACCGGGTGGGACCATTTGTCGATAGAAGCTTAACGCCCGGAGAGGCCTTTCCGCCTCCGCCCGCACCTGACCGTCGAGCCACCTGGAGACAGTTGGTGTCACAGTCGTCGGGACATCCTTCACCGCCTTGTTCCGGAACGCGGTGAGAAGGCCTGCGCCGTTCCTGTCAAGAGTCTCCGCAATTGCTGCCCCCGGGGGGAGAACGCCGCCGAGCGCGAGGATCCAGAACTCTGCATAGGCGACTACGGTATCGGCCGGGGTTTCTTCAAGAAGCGCTTCGAGGCACGAAACGCCGAGCCTGAAAGCGCGATCCGATGGTTCAGCCGGCGGGCAGTAGGTGATCAGGAGCTCAGCGACGACTGCCGCCGCCGCCGACCTGTCGAGATCGCGGGTCAGCGGAAAGGAACTCGTTACGAGATCGATGTAGCGGTAAGTGGCGAGTTCGGCCTCGGGTTTCTGAAACAGGTCGACGTGAACAATCGACATGGTCTGTGCCGCCGCCGCAGTTGGTGCCTTGCCGCCGCGTGCGCGCCTCAAAACGCCACGCTGCACACCGGACCGGCGGGTGAGCACCGTCAGCACCAGATGGCGGTCGCCGAAAGGGTGGTGGTCGAGGACCAGGGCTTCGTCTTCAATCGTAGGCACGCGCCAATGGTAGCCGACCCCCGAGTTATGAGTTTTGAGTTGTGGCACACCAGCTCAGAATATAGAGGGGGAAGGGGTGGGAACTCACAACTCAAAACTCAAAGCTGAGTGAAGGTGGGCGGGTGGAGAATCCGAACCCGCAGGCGGCGGTGCGACGGGTCGGCCGGAGGCCGATAGCAAATCCAAAATCTCGGGTTGGATGGATGGAAACTCCGAATTCCTAATTCCTAATTCCGAATTCACCCGTGTTACCCTCCCTCCCGTGCCGCATTGGCTGAAATCCGTACTGATCATGCTCGCGACTCTCGGCATTTTGTTTTTGTTGCCGGGTACGGACTCGGCCGTCAACTCCTGGTGGAGCTTGCTGCCACCGCTGGTAGCGATAGCGTTGGTCCTCGCCTTCCACGACGTTCTGGTCGCGCTCCTGACGGCGGTGTGGGTCGGCGCGACAATGATTGCCGGAGGCAGCCCTCTGGCTGGGTTCCTCCGACTCATCGACACCTACGTGCGTGAAGCACTCATCGATTCGGACCACATGAGCATCATCGTGTTTTCGATGTTGCTCGGCGGCATGGTGGCGGTGATCAGCAAGAGCGGCGGTACTGTCGGAGTGGTGCGCGCCCTCGAACCGCTGGCGACCACTCCGCGCCGAACCCAGGTGGTGACCTGGGCAATGGGTGTGTTGATTTTCTTCGATGACTATTCGAACACTCTCATCGTTGGAAACACCATGCGTCCGGTGACCGACCGACACAGGATCAGTCGCGAGAAGCTGGCCTTTCTGGTCGACTCCACCGCCGCGCCAGTTGCTTGTGTCGCTCTCGTGTCCACTTGGATCGGCTATGAAGTTTCTCTCATCGGTGATGCGCTCGCCAAGTCGGGTTCGGACCTGAATCCATTTTCGATCTTCATCGCCTCGCTGCCCTATTCCTTCTACCCTGCTTTCGCTCTCACCGCCACATTTGTCATCGCGGTTTCCGGCCGGGACTGGGGGCCGATGTTACTGGCGGAGCGGCGGGCGAGAGAGGGAGAGCTGTTGGCCGCAGGGGCGCAGCCTCTTGCGGATTTCGAGAGTTCCGACCTTGTACCGGAAGAAGGGGTGCCATGCCGTTGGTTTAATGCGGTGGTGCCGATCACGTTGGTGATTGCTTCGACCCTGATCGGGCTCTATTACACGGGGCGCCAGGGTCTTGTCGAAGCCGGTGAGACGTCGGTGTCGCTGAGCCGCATCATTGGCGCGTCAGACCCATTCACTGTTCTCCTTTGGGCGAGTTTCATCGGTCTGGCCGCTGCCGTGGTCCTCGCGGTAGCCCAGAACATCTTGACCGTGCGGTCCTCTCTTGAAGCAACCGTCACTGGGTTCAAGAGCATGTTCATGGCATTTGTAGTGCTCACCCTTGCCTGGTCCCTCGGCCAGGTCTGCACCGATCTCGAAACAGCCGCTTTCCTCAAATCTGCGGTTGGGCCGAATATGCCCCCATCGTTGCTACCGGCAGTTATATTCCTTGTCGCTGCGGCAGTCTCCTTCGCTACCGGGACGTCCTGGGGGACGATGGCCATCCTCACTCCACTCGCGGTGCCCCTGGCGCTTGTGTCGACGACCGATGACCCCGGCATCCTTGCCGCTTCGGTTGCCGCGATCCTTGGTGGCGCTGTCTTTGGAGACCATTGCTCACCGATCTCGGATACCACGATCCTCTCATCCATGGCCTCGGGTTGCGATCACGTCGATCACGTGCGAACCCAGCTTCCCTATGCATTGTTGGCTGCCACGGTCGCCATACTGGTCGGCTATCTGGCATACGCTGCCACAGGGGTGCCTGCCTGGATTCTGTTGGTCGTCGGTGCCGCGATCATCGTTGTCTGGATCCGGTTGATTGGCCGCACATTGGATTAGTGGTGACGATTCACCTAAAAACCTCGACAGGCGGCCGTTTTTCAAGCCTCGGGTGGTATACTCCGCGTTGTGTTGTCAGCCGTCGCGGATGGCTCAAGACACCTGATCGAAAACACTGACCAAAGGAGGACGACCATCAGAAAGTTCGCGTTTCGTGATGACCCCGATGCACCCCAGGTGCGAATCAATGAACGAATCAGACTCTCCCCGGTGCGCTTGGTTGACGACGAAGGAAATCAGGTCGGAGTGGTGCCGGTCGACGAGGCGCTCGCCCTTGCCCGAGAAAAGGGGCTTGATCTCGTCGAGGTCGCGGCCACTTCACGGCCGATCGTTTGCAAGATCATGGACTACGGGCGCTTCAGGTACGAGCAGGAGAAGAAGGCCCGCGAAGCCAAGAAACAGCAACACCAGGTCGACGTCAAAGAGGTCAAATACAGACCCAACATCAATATCCACGACTTCGAAACGAAGACCCGGCGCGCACGCAAGTTTCTTGAACAAGGCAAGCACGTCAAGGTCACCATCATGTTTCGGATGCGGGAGATGCGGCGTCCGGAGAACGGGTTCGATTTGCTCAAACGTGTCGGAGAATATCTCGAGGATGTGGCGATCATCGAGCGCATGCCGACCAGGCTCGAGGGTCGCGACCTGACCATGGTTATGCGACCGAGCAAGAAAGCCCAGCCCGCTCCTCCCAAAGCTGACGACTGAGTGCTTATTTTCGGCTGTGGGTGAGATTACTCCGAGCTATCCCAAGGTTGCGGCGGAATTGCTCGTATCTTATGCGACTGAGAGCGCTGCCCTTCCGCCATTCGGCATATCCCTCTTCATCCAGGCCTTCGAGGGCTTCGAGCTGTGGACGGAGGCGTCTCGCTTCAGGGGCGAACTCCGGGTGGAGGTCGGCCGGAGCGCGCTGGGTCCAGGGGCAGACCTCCTGACAGATGTCGCAGCCGGCGATCATCGTCCCGATGCCAGATCGAAATTCGGCCGGGATCGTGGACCGGTGCTCGACCGTGAGATAGCCGACACAGCGGCGGGCATCGAGCACCCTTGGCTCTGGGAAGGCCGCCGTGGGGCAGGCATCAAGACAGGCCGTACAGGTGCCGCAGTGTTCGGGTAGAGGCCCGTCCGGTACCAGTTTTTGGTCGGTGAGAAGAATGCCCAAAAAGAGCTCGGAACCGAATTCGCGGTTGAGGAGGAGTGTGTTTTTTCCGATCCAACCCAAACCAGCGCGTGCCGCCCACTCCCGTTCGAGGATAGGGGCGGTGTCGACGCAGGCCCGCCATTGGGCACCTGGTCGCTGCTCTGCAAGCCAGCGCCCAAGTCGGATCAGTTTTTTCTTGAGGATGCGATGGTAGTCGCGGCCCCAGGCGTAACGGGAAACCCAAGCCCGGCCGTCGTTGGCCGCGAGCGTCGTCGAATCGGGCTGGTCGCAGCGGTAGCTCATGGCCGCCGCTACAACCGAGGTGCATCCGGGCAACAGCAGCCGCGGATCGGAGCGGACGAGTCGAGCCAGCGCTCGAGGTTGCCAGCGCTGTGAGCCTTGGCGGCCTCGGCCACACCGACGAGGTCGAATCCATCAGTGATGGCACGGCTCTTGAGGTCGGTGGTCAAGCTGCTCACCGATGGAGAGTATCTCAACGCCCTCGGCTATGCTTGGGGCGGGAGGAGTAACAGTGGCCTCATTGGAATCCGTGAGAAGAAACGCCAGGTCGTTCGCTCGACCGCTGGAGATCTTCCGCGGATATCGTCGGCGCGACATCCGTCCCGATCTGGTGGCCGGAGCGACGGTTGCGGTGCTCGCCGTTCCACAGTGCATTGCCTATGCGGCGATTGCCGGCCTGCCCCCCACCTATGGGCTCTACTCGGCGGTCGTAGCGACCATCGCGGGCGCTCTATGGGGGTCCTCGCGGCACCTCTCGACCGGACCGACCAATGCGATCTCGATTCTTGTCCTCTCCATCTTGACGCCGCTTGCAGCGATCGGGGCCCCGGAATACCTGGTTGCGGCCAGTGCGATGGCCGTGATGGTGGGCGTTTTGTGCATCGTCTTTGGATTTGCGCGGCTTGGGATGCTCGTCAACTTCGCGTCACGTTCAGTGCTGCTCGGGTTCACCGCCGGTGCTGGTGTTCTGATTGCCGTCGGCCAGCTGCGAAATCTGTTGAACATCGATATACCCCGCAGCCCTCACCTTTGGAAGACGGTGCTGAATCTCGCCACCAACCTCGATCAGCTTCACACCACGAGCCTCATTCTCGGCACCATAACGGTGATGGTGATTCTCGTGATCGACGGTTTCACGAGACGCTTGCCGGGAGCAATCCTGGCTCTTGTAGGTACAGGTGCCGTTGTCGCGGCGTTGGGTGTCGACCGACTCGGCGTCGCCGTGGTAGGCGAGGTGCCTCGAGCAATGCCTCGAGTTACCGAGTTCTCGATCGGGTGGATGTTCGAGCAGGATGTTTTTGGTGCTCTCCTGATGGGGGCGCTTGCGGTCTCCGCTCTCGGTCTCGTCGAAGCGATTTCGATCGCGCGTGAGATTTCCCGTCAGAGTGGCGAGCATCTCGATGTGAACCAGGAGCTGATCGGTCAAGGGATGGCCAACATCACAGCCGGTCTATTCAGCGGCTACGCCTCCTCTGGCTCGTTCACGCGTTCGGCCGTCAATTTCCAAACCGGGGCTCGCAGCCAGATGTCGAGCGTGTTCTGCGGTCTATTCATTCTCGCCGGCGTGCTCGCCTTTGGGCCTCTCGCCGCCTTTCTGCCGCGGGCCAGCCTGGCCGGGCTCATCATGCTCATTGCCTACCGAATGGTTGATTGGCGAGGTGTTCGCCGGGTGATGCGAGGTTCCCGTTCCGAAACAGGAATCATGGTCTCTACATTCGTCGCGACCCTCGTGCTTCCGCTTGAGTTTGCCGTTCTGGCGGGGGTCATACTTTCGCTGGCTATATATATTTACAAGTCGAGCATGCCCACCGTCGAGCCGGTGGTTCCGGACGAGAACTTTCACCAATTCGTCGTGAACGCCGGTGCTCCGGTTTGCCCGCAACTCGGGATTATCAAAATCGAAGGTTCGCTTTTCTTCGGTGCGGCGACACACGTCGAGGACGCGCTGCTGGCCAACTTCAAGGCGAACCCGGGGCAAACACTGTTGCTGTTGCGAATGCATGGAGTCGACCGGTGCGACCTGTCTGGAATAGATGTGCTCGAAGGAATTCTACGAATGTACCGCGGTGCTGGCGGCGATCTCTACTTGACCCACGTGCGGCCGATCGTCCGCGATTTCATGCGTCGGACCGGGTTCGAGCACATTCTGGGAAGCAACCGTTTTCTCGAAACTGACGGGGCTGTGGAGTTCCTTTTTAACGAGGTCATCGATTCTGCCGTCTGCTGTTACGAGTGTGAGCACCGGGTCTTTGCCGAATGCCAGCCGCTTGTCAAACATCCTTATGACGGGCGTCTGCCGACGTCGACTGGACGGCTCCTTTTCCCATTGAAACATCTGAACGTCGTGGAGTTCGAAGATGCGGTGGCCAAGGAGGGCGATCGTGCTCTCCTGATCGATGTTCGCGAGCCAGAGGAGTACGAACTCGGGCATCTTGCCAATTCTCGTTTGCTGCCGTTGCGGGACGTCGTCGGTGCAGTCGAAGATCTTCCACGTGATCGTACGGTCTTCTTGGTGAGCCGATCCGGCCGACGCTCGACGCGCGCGATGCGTTTGTTTGTCGATGTTGGTTTCGAAAAGGTCTTCAATCTGAAGGGCGGGATTTTGAGCTGGAAGGCGCGAGGTCGACCTCTCGATGTCGAATAGCGTTGTCGGAGAATAAGATCATGGTCAAGCTCACATCACGGGTTGTCGCGCTGGCGTTTGTTCTGATCCTCTGTTCCTCACTCAACGCAGGGAAAGACGAGCTCCCGGTTGGAATTGTGGCCGCGTCGGCTGGTGATAGCGTGATCATGATCGATCCGACGACCGGGGATACAAGGCCTATCCCTGCCGGGCCTGTCGCCTGGCTTTTTCCGGCCCCGGGCGGCATCCTCTTTGCCCCGGATCTCGTCAACGGCAAAACAACCGTGCTCGACCTTCGGAGTCTGAGTGTCAGAGATCCCATACCCGGTGTCACCATGCCTCATTTCGGAACCCTTTCCGACAGGTACCTGGTTTTGGCGAAGAAGTTGCTGGTCATGAGCTACCCGGAACGGGCCCTCATGAACAGTTTTGAAATCTCTTTCGACCACCCGTGGCAGGTGGCCGTCGAGGCGAATAACACCATACTTTTCGTGCTGGAGAGATTGCCCGAGGGAGGCGGAGACTCGAGTTTGACCGCGGTCAATCTTCGCGAGGGCCGGCTCGTATATCGGCGTCCAATGGAGGGAGATGTCCGCCACTTCGCGCTCTCCGTAAGCCTCGGTGTGATGGCTCTTGCACAGGCTGAGGGGAATCAGGTGATCTTGGTCGATCCCGCGACTCTCACTCCGGCAGTTGCTTTCTCAACCACCGGAAAGCCTGTCGACCTTGTCTTTGCCGAGGACGACTCCACACTGGTGATTGCGGTCGAGCGGCCCGATGGAGGTGGTGAAATCCTGATATGGAAGATCAAGCTGGACAAGAAAGAGGGGTTGCAGAAAAAGAAGGAATGGACCATTCCACTGGCGGCCTCTCCAGTGCGGCTTGCCCGTTCACCAGATGGTCGTCATGTCGCGGCAGGGTTGACCAGTGGTGAGCTGCAGATCGTCGAGCTGGAAGACCGGATCCTGGTGGCCTCAGCTGATTTGCGCGTGGCGCCCAGAGATGTCGTGTGGTGCGATCCCTCGATCGATGGCCCGCTGCTTCCGGACTGGTCAGATGACGACGCGCCGACGCTCAATCTTGGAGGGCGATGAAGGCGGTTTCCCTTTGTAGGGGAGGGGTTTATCCCTCCCTTTTGTGCGCTCCAAGCTGGCAGAGTCGTTGAAGGTTGGGTTTATTCGGAAAGCTGACTCTTCAGCTGCTCGACTCGCCCTGACCACCCGTGCTACCGCCTGGCTTGCGTCGCCGGTGCCTTCTTTTGCGGGGCTTCGCATCGCCGTCACTGCCGGATGGTTGATTGGGTCGGGACTGCGAGGACCGGTGGTGTCGAGAATCGGTGCGGTGGGACCGGTGATCCCGAGGTCGGACTTCGGCGAAGAGCTCTTCGCCGGCGAACTCGGTGGGCAGTTCGTATCCGACATATCGTTGGATGGCGTCCAGGGAGTAAATGTAGTCCTCGCAGGCCAGCGTGATGGCTTTCCCTTCGGCGCCGACGCGAGCAGTACGGCCAATGCGGTGGACGTAGTCTTCGGAGTCCTGAGGTAGATCGTAGTTGATGACGTGGGTAACGCCCTCGATATGGAGTCCGCGGCTGGCAACATCTGTCGCGACCAAGATGGGCAGCTTGCCGTCCCGGAACTCGTCGAGCACCCGCAGTCTTTTGGTTTGCACCACGTTACCCGTCAGACCGCGAGCCGAAAAACCGTGGCGTCGCAGGTCATCCACCAATCGCTGCGCTCGGAACCTCGTATTGACGAATATCATGGTCCGCGAGCTCCCTTCGTGCTCGAGGACACCGAGGAGCAGCGAGAGTTTTTCTCGGGTCGCGACGTGATAAAGCACCTGGTGGATTGTGTCCGGGGTCAACTGCTGGGCGTTCACAATCACCTCGGTCGGATTGTTCATCTGGCGCCAGCCGAGAGTCATGACTCGCTGTGAAAGCGTGGCGGTGAACATCATCGATTGCCGATCGGTGGGATGCGGCATGCGCCGCAGAATCCAGCGCAGATCCTCGGCGAAACCCATATCGAAAAGGCGGTCACATTCGTCGATCACCACCATTTCGGTCTTCCGCAACGAGTACGCACCCTTTTTGTGGTAGTCAATAAGCCGGCCAGGAGTGCCGATCAGGAGGTCGGTGCCGCGCTCCAGTATTTCGCGCTGCTTGCGATAATCCAGCCCGCCAAAGACGACATGCGTCCGGATGCCGGCGTGGTGGCCGAGCCCCTCGGCATCGTTTGCGATCTGCACTGCCAGCTCGCGTGTTGGTGCCACGATCAGAGCCCTCGGCGTCTCAGGCGGAGTTTCTCGTGGGACACGCAGAAAACGAGTAAAGACGGTCAGTAGGTATGCCGCGGTCTTGCCGGATCCGGTCTGCGCCTGAGCAACGACATCGTTGCCGGCGAGTGAAATCGGCAGCACCTCGGATTGGATCTGTGTGAGGTTTGAAAAACCGAGGTCGTCAACGGCGCGCCGAATCGGATCTGGAAGATCCACGTCGTCAAACGTCTGGTCAGTGAACAGCGACCCTGAGTGTTCTGATTCCGTCATCGGCGGGGATTCTAGCAGAAGGAGCCTTGGAGTGTGCCCGAGTATCGGGTGCGCGCTGCCATTTACTGCGTTGCATCGCCGCCTGCAGCAGGAATTTTGTGAGATATGCAGGTCAGGCGGAGTCGCAGCAACCGACGCGGCGACGCTCGAAACGAAGTCGCGCCCAATACTCGGACACGGTCCGGGGAGAAGCGGGAACAATACAGGGTACACTCGTGATTACATGCTTTGAACGGAACGAAGCGTAGCCGCTCGCAGCATCGACAAGGGATGGGAATGCTGAGAAAAAGTCTTGTATTGGGCGCGATTCTGATGATCTCGACATTGGCCAGCGGTGAGGGTGTATCGAATGACCATGCCGATGGGCTGCCCGATGGTCTCGAACTGTACCTTGAAGCCCGGGTTCTGGAATCCAATGGCCGCTACCGGGAAGCCATGGAGGCATACGCTGCCGCTGTGGAAGAGGCACCCGAAGTCAACGAGATCCGGCTCGCGTTCGCGACTTTTCTGGTCGATGTTGGCATGGCCGAAAAGGCCGTGGAGGTCCTCGACGGCGCACCGGACCCTGGTCCGGAGGGGAATCGCATAGTTGCTCTGGCGCTAGCCCAGCTGTCGTCACGGAATCCGGCGCTGTTAACGAAGACTGAGGCCGCCTTGAGGTTGGCGATTGAGGGCAACGAGGGCGACCCAAGCCTCCTCTTTTCGCTCGCACAGGTTTTGCAGCGTCAGGGAAAATTTACTGAGGCCGAGGAAATCGTTGCCGGTTTGAGGCAGGGACGTCCCGGAAATCCCCGGCTCGAGACTCTCCATGGGGACCTGTTGCGGGCGACCGGTCGTTCCGAGGAAGCCGTCGTGCTGTATGCCTCGTGTACGGATGGCGGGCCCTTTGCGCAGACCTGTCAAGAAAAGCTGGTTGAAGTGTTGGTCGAGCTCGGACGGCCGGGCGAAGCCGGTGAGCTCATGCTTGATTGGCTGGACGACATCGATCTTGATTCGCTGATGCGCGCCGCCGTTCTTCTGTGGGAAGGCGGACGGTTGGAGTTGAGCCTCGAAACAGTTCAACGGGTTTTAGCGCGGGCGCCCGATTCGGCCCGTGCTCAGACTTTGGAAGCCCATCTCCTGTCGTCTCTCGGCCGTTTTGACGAAGCAACGACACGCCTGCGGCGGTTACTCAAAAAGAACCCGAGAGATTTCGATCTGATGATGGCTATGGCCTGGTCTTTGAGCCGCACCGGCGACCAGGAAAAGGGCCGCGAATGGTTGGACCAGGCGTGGGAGTTGGTGAAGGACCGCCCTGATTCTCCCGAAGCCGTTCGCTGTGTAACGACCGCAGCCCGCCTGGAGCTGATCTCCGACAACCCTCTGGTAGCCAGAGAATGGCTCGATCGTGCGGCCGATGTCGGGAAAATTGGACCTGACTACGTACGCCTGCTCGCCGAGACATTTCGACGAGATGAGCAATGGCAGGAAGGAATCGCTGCACTGGTACGACTCCAGCCGTCGCTTGCTGGGAGGGCATTGACCGAAGCGGAGGCCATGGAGGCCGAGTTCCGTCTGAGGTTGGGAGATCCGAGAGCGTGGCGCCGGCTGCGGCCGCTGCTCGACGACGATGGGTTGGAGAACGTGATGACAGGTCTACAGGTCCTGCAATCACTGGAACGTTGGCAGGAAGTAGACAAGGAAACAGCGGTGGCGATCGATCGCTTTGGTGAAAATCGAGATCTCATTTTCACCCGCGCGGCCGCCTTGGAGCGGCTCGATCAGGTTGAAGAGTCGGAGGCGCTCTTCAAGCAGCTGGTGGACACCGAGCCAAACGATGCCAATGCCGCGAACTACCTCGGCTACATGTGGGCGGACCGCGAGGTTCGCCTTGAAGAGGCACTGGAATTAATCACCCGCGCAGTGTCGCTCGACCCCGAAAACTCGGCTTACCTCGACAGCCTGGGCTGGGTCCACTTTCGGCTCGGCGATCTCGCGGAGGCCGAAAGATGGCTTCGCAGAGCGGTCGATCTTGGGGGAAGCCTTGGGGATGGCACCATCTTTTGCCACCTCGGAGAAGTGCTGTTGGAAGGCGGTGATCGAACGGAGGCCCGTCGTTACCTGGTGCTGGGACTCGATATGGGTTGTGAAAACGCTGACCATGTGCGCTCTCTGCTCGACCGCACCAATGATGAACAGCGTGAGTCAAACCGGTAGCGCCGCTGTCAGCGACCGCACCGCGGCGTTGGTTGTGGTGTCGTTGCTCCTCTTCGGACTCGCGGGCTGCCAGTCCACGGCACCAGAAACCGTGCCGGTCGATCTCGAATCGGCGATCGAGAGATTGAACCGCCCTCTTTCCGGGGACCCGGCGGCCCTCTACCGGTTACGCGTCTCCGCATCGGGCGGTCTGAGGATGTCGGTGCTGACCAGCGGAGGGGACGGGCGGCTCACGGTGTCCGAACCGTTCGGCACGGCGGTGTCCTTGACCTCCTGGTCCGGGTCGCAGCAGCCGACTTTCTTCGACCTGCGGGAGGGTTGTCAGATCCAGGCAACAGATCTCGAACAGGCGCTCGGCGTGGCGGCGATGCCGTTGCCGCAAGCGGTTCGGCTCTTTAGCGGCAGGCTTCCCGCAATCGCTGATGATTGGGTTGCCCCCCACGAGGACGGCCGTATTCTTATCGAGGGTTTTCGATGGGCAGCCCTGGTCAAAGTTGCTGCCGAACCCTGGCGGGTCGTGTCGGTCGAGCAGGTCGGTGCCGAGGGCCGAGGCTGGCGCTTCGAGCTCAGTGATCACAGCCTCTCGGTACCTGGATTCATCCGGGTGAAAAATGCCGATGGTAGGTGGGCGGAACTCGAACTGGTGCGGCTTGAGTGGAATGAGGGTAGCGAGTTGCCACCCCCTCCGGATCTGCCGCTGTGCGGAGATGAACCCAACCGATGACGCTGCGCCCTCATATCTCGACGGTTTTCGCAGCGAGGTCGGAAAGTTCGTGAAGAATGTGGATTAGGGTCAGTGCTGCCGCGAAAATCAATCTCGATCTGCGAATTTTGAATCGACGAAGCGATGGGTTTCATGAGGTTCAGACGCTGATCCAGACGATCGATTTGACCGATGAGATAAGAGCCACGGTAGCTCCATCTGATGTCCTTGATTTGCAGGTGACGCCTGCCGGAGCAGTGTCGTCTGGCATCGACAATCTCATAATGCGTGCGGCCGAAGCCCTTCGCCGCCACACAGGTGTCAAAGCCGGTGCGAGGCTTGAACTTGCAAAGAGGATCCCGATTGGCGCTGGTCTAGGCGGTGGGTCATCGGACGCAGCGGCTGCTCTTGTTCTCCTCGACTTCCTGTGGGATTTGCACCTCCAGCCCTTTGAGCTTCAAAATTTAGCGGCAGAGATTGGTTCCGACGTGCCGTTTTTCCTCACCGGTGGACTGGCGTTGGCGACCGGCCGGGGCGAGATTGTTCGACCACTGCCGGATCTCGTCGACTGTGGCGTGGTCGTGTGCACCCCACCTCTCGAGGTAGCGACCGTCGATGTTTACGATCGCTTTGCGAGCGGGCCCCGGTTGACCCCAAGAGGGCCGAAGGCTACTGTAGATGCCTTCGTGGCCGGTTTGGACAATGCCGGAACGATCGTACTGCCATGGCAGGATCTGGGAAATGATCTCGAGCCCGTCGTGGTCGAAAATTGGCCGGATGTTGGACGTGCCGTGACTGCGTTACAGACTTTGGGGCCGCTGTGCGCTGCAGTCACAGGTTCGGGCGCTGCCGCGTTTGCTGTATTCCCCGATCTCGAGGCCGCGAGAGACGGGGCGGACGGTTTGGATGAAAGTTGGAATGTACACGTGGGTTCCACCCTCGGACGTGCACGAGGGCGTCCGGTGGTGAAATAATCGGGCTGCGAGGAGGAAAGCATGAAGGTGACCGAGGTACGCATCAGTCCGGCGAAAGGCGGCAAGGTGCGAGCATTTGCAAGCGTTATTTTCGACGATAGCTTCATCGTCAACGACCTGCGGGTCATCGAAGGGCGTGAGGGGCAGGTCTTTGTGACCATGCCGGCTCGCAAGACGCGGAACGGCCAGATGCGCGATATCGCCCATCCTCTGAATAGCGGAACCCGCGAGGAGATTGAGCAGCGAGTCCTCGAGGAGTACGAATCCGCTCGGCAAAATCGAGTGGTTGGCGACCGCGATAAGCAAGGACCCGAGGGAGAGGGAAAGAACACATCGGTACTTGACCGCTTGTCGGCCAGGCTCTTCAACGAGGAGTTCTGGGCGAGCGATATACCCTTGGCTGACGACCGCAAGGAGTGAGGCGATAGCCCACACTATTCATGAGGGCTCGTAGCGAGGACGGCGGGCCCTCATGAATAGTGTGGGCTGGCCGCGAAATCTTGTATACTCTCCGGCGCTTGGGGCGTCGGCAAGCGGTAAGCCACCGGTCTTTGGAATCGGCATTCGCAGGTTCGAATCCTGCCGCCCCAGCCAAGATCGAACCCGGTCTTCTAACCGGGTTTCGCAACGAGGACGGGGAAGGGTAGAAAGATGTTGGGTTTTTCGCCCATCGGGCAACGCAGGCGTAGTAGGACTACCTTGAGGAGCACGATTCGCGAAACGCACGGCAGATGGCTGCCAGTCGCCGTTCGCAGTAGATTCCCGGTGAGAAGACCGGGCTAGGCAGCACATGCTGAGAGAATCACCTCTGTTGGTCTTTTCGGGTCGCGCCAACCCGGCGCTGACCGAGTCGATCTGTGGTTATCTGCAGATCGAGATGGGGAGAATGCGCCTCGGTAACTTTTCCGACGGTGAGCAGTACTGCCAGATCGAGGAGAACGCCCGCGGTGCGGATGTTTTCATCGTTCAGTCGACAGGGTCGCCGCCCAACGATAATTTGATGGAGCTGCTGATCATGCTCGATGCCCTTCGCAGGGCTTCGCCGACACGAGTCTGCGTGGTCATGCCCTACATGGGTTATGCCCGTCAGGATCGGAAGGATGCGCCACGGGTGCCGATCACGGCCAAGCTGGTCGCAAATCTGATTACTACCGCGGGCGCGGATCGGTTGCTGACAATTGATCTCCATGCGGCACAGATTCAGGGCTTCTTCGATATTCCGGTGGACCACCTCTATGCAGCGCCGGTACTCATCGAGGCGATTCGTCGAAAAGCGCTCTCAAATCCTATGCTCGTCTCTCCGGACGCTGGTGGAGTTGAAAGAGCTCGGGCCTTCGCCAAGCGCCTGAAGCTCGACCTCGCCATCATGGATAAGCGACGGCCGGAGGCCAATCGCGCTGAGATCATGAACGTCATCGGAAATGTCGAAGGCTGTGACTGCGTCATCGTCGATGACATCATCGATACAGCCGGGACCCTGGTCCACTCGGCGGAGGCGCTGATTGAACGCGGTGCGCGCTCTGTCTACGCGACCGGAGTACACCCGGTTTTTTCCGGTCCGGCCATCGATCGCCTCGAAGCATCACCGATCAAAAAGGTCATAGTGACCGACACCATCGCGCTCAGCGAAAAGGCCAGGATGAGCCCCAAAGTGGAGCAGCTGTCCCTGGCCGTGCTCCTCGGAGAGGCAATCCGCCGAATCCACGAGGGCGCGTCGGTCTCGAGCCTTTTTGTTTAGAAACAAAGTAAAGAATCAAGGGAGTTACGTTAATGGCTACACAGACCCCAGAAATCACGATCACGGTCGAGGCCCGCGAAGGCCGCGGCACCGGCGAAGCCGGCAGGATGCGCAACCAGGGAAGGGTGCCGTCGGTGCTCTACGGTGGTGACAAGCCTCCGGTCCCGATCTCGGTAGACGAGCACGCGGTTGGTGAAATCCTCAAGGGAGCAGCGGGCGACAACACCATCTTCCTCCTCAAACTCAAGGGCACGGACGAGGAGCGCCTTGCGATGATCAAGGAACTCCAGGTGGATCGCATCAGTGGCAAGTTCATCCACATTGATTTCATCCGCATCACCCGTGGCCACAAGCTGACGGTCAAGATGCCTGTGGAACTCGTCGGCGATTGCGTCGGTGTGCGTAACGGCGGCCGCGTCGATTTTGTTTCGCGCGAGATCGAACTCGAGATCCTACCGCGAGAGATGTTCGACAAGTTCGTCCTGGACATCACCGACCTTGAGGTTGGAGAGCAGCTGAGGGTCGCCGACCTCGCGCCGCAGCTGCCGGAAAACGCGAAGTTCCTGGTCGACGAGAATCGAGTCGTGTGCGTCGTCGAGATTCCGCGGATCATCGAGGAAGAGGTCGAGGAAGAGGTCCTCGAGGACGAAGCGGTCATTTCCGAAGCCGCCGAGCCCGAGATCATCGGCAAGGGCAAGGGCGAGGATGCGGAAGAGGACGCAGGGACCGAGTAGAGTTCGATTCGACACAGACGTCGCATCTCACCATGACCATCGATCTGGTATTGGGTTTGGGTAACCCGGGTGTTGATTACCGGGTTACCCGCCACAACATCGGTTTCAGGGTGATCGAGGAGGTGGCAAGGCGGCACGGTGTGTCGGACTGGGAACAGCGTCCGTCGTGCGAGCTAGCGGTGATCACCGCTGGTCGTTTCGTCTTACTTTCCCGTCCCCTGACCTATATGAACCGGTCGGGTGAGGCGATGCGTTGGCTCCTCGAAGAATTCGGTCTGACCCCCGAATCGATGCTGGTGGTGGTCGACGATGTCGACCTGCCGCTGGCTAATCTCCGTCTGCGTCGCTCGGGCGGGCCCGGTACCCATAACGGGCTCCGCAGTCTGTGCGAGGAAGTAGGCACTGGCTTCCCGCGCCTTCGGGTTGGAGTGCGCGGTGACGACATGACTGGTGATCTTGCAGACTACGTGCTGTCCTCGTTCACCGAAGAAGAGGCCAACGCCGCGAAAGCGGCAGTGGAGAGGGCGGCCGACGCAGTCGAAACGGTGTTGCGCAACCGATTTGAGAGAGCAATGAACAAGTACAACCGACCGCCAACCACGGACGAGTTATGAATTTTGAGTTACACCCACCCACCCGGAAACGGAGAGGGAGGTCTGGAACTCAAAACTCAAAACTAAGAACTCAAAACTAGCTGGCAGGTACTGCCAGCATCGGGATGCGACAGCGGCGAAGAACCGATTCCGCCACCGACCCGAGGAGGGCATGCTCGAGGGCTGAAAGACCTCGTGTCGCCATGATGACGAGGTCGAAACGCTCCGGGTCTGCAAAATCGACAATCGTGTTTGCTGCCCGGCCGACCTCGACCGTGGTCCGGGCCTTACCGAGGAGGTCTTTCGCGGCGGCGCCAAGTGCCCGTTCCGAGCGTTCTACGAGCCGCTCCATAAGGTCATCCGAAATAACGTCCACCGAATAAAACTCCGGGTAAACAACCGGTTCGACCACATGCAGCAGGGTGATCTCCGCCCCCAGGGCGTCCGCCCACACCGCCGCGCTCCGTACGGCGGCGGCTGACGCTTCGGAAAAATCGTGCGGAACGAGGATCTTTGGTGTGCCCTCCAGTTTGGTGTCGGCATCGCCCCGCACGGTCAACACCGGCACTGTCGATGTTCGCAAAACGCGCTCGGCAACGGAGCCCAGAAGGAGATGTGGCAGGCCTCGACGGCCGTGGGTGCCCATCACGATAAGCTCGCACCCCAGGTTGGACGCCGTTTCGACGATCACCTCGGCGGGGGCGAGACCACGCACCATATGGGGTGTGACGTCGAGCCCTGGTTGGACCTCAGAGCCGTTTTCAAGGTCTCTGAGGCGCGCATCGTTGCCAGAAGCCACAAGCTCCTCGAGCCGGTGTAAGTGGTCCTCCTCGAGATGAGGATCTTCGAAAATCACAACAACGTGCAGCAAGTGGAGCTGCGCCTGGAATCGACGCGACAGATCGCGCGCGAAGTCGCACGCGCGTTCCGCTGGTTTCGAAAAATCTGTGGCCGTGAGAATGGTCTGTGGCATGTCGGTCATAATTGTCTCCTTCAGCTCGGTCGGAGGTTCTCCGAAAACTCCCTTGCCTGTCTCTCGATTCGCTCTCGATCGAGGGTCTGTAACTCGCGGTTTCTAACCACAACAGCGCCTTGCACCACTACGTGGCGGACATCGGCTGCGCGCGCGGCAAACACCATGTGAGAGAACGGGTCGTACATCGGGGCGGTGTGCGGTCCGTCAACTGCGACGCAAATGATGTCAGCCTCGCGGCCTTCAGTCAGCGTGCCAATCCTATCGGCAAGACCCAGGATCTGGGCGCCACCGATGGTCGCCAGCTCGAGCATGGTGCGGGCGGGCAGAACGGTAGGATCTCCGGCAACACCCTTATGGAGAAGGGCGGCCAGCTGCATGTCTCGCAACAGATCGAGAGTATTGTTGGAGGCCGCGCCGTCGGTTCCGAGGCCGAGCTTGACTCCGCCCTCCAAGAGTGCCGGCACCGGTGAAATCCCAGATGCTAGCTTGAGATTGCTGACGGGGTTGTGAGCGACACCGGCCTCGAATTCGGTCAGCAGCTCGATGTCCTCGGGAGATACATGGACGCAGTGGGCAGCCACCGTCCGCTCCGAAAGAACGCCCAGATTGGCGAGGTAGGCGACCGGAGAAAGTCCTTTTTCTTCAAGTAGTTTTTCGACCTCCCAGGTGGTTTCGGCGAGGTGAATCTGCATCGGCACCTCGTACTCCTCGGCCAGCTCCGCGTCGGCCACAAGATCAGACGCCTGTACGGAATAAGGGGCATGTGCCGCGACGGATGGCGTTATGAGAGGGTGGTCCTTGTACGCCTCGAGCAGGTCACGTTGTGTGGCCAACATCTCCTCGGTGGTCGCACAGCGTGGTGTTGGGAAGCCGATCAGCGATTCTGCGACGACTGCGCGCATCCCGGCTTCGGCGAGGACGGCGCTCACCTCGTCCCCGAAGAAGTACATATCGGTAGTCGTGGTGACTCCAGCCAGGAGCTGTTCGGCGGCCGCGAGCTCGGTGCCGAGACGCACCGTCTCGCGGTTCATATGCTCTTTTTCTGCCGGCCAGATGTTGCCTTCGAGCCACTGCATCAGTGGCAGATCGTCGGCAATCCCGCGCAGGAGGGTCATCGCTAGATGTGAGTGGGTGTTGACGAACCCAGGGAGAATCAGACAGTTGCCGGCGTTGAGGACATCACCGGACGGCGCCATCTCGAGCAGTTCTTCCGCTGGACCGACAGCTGCGATACGCCCGTCTGCGATCGCGACAGCGCCGTTCTTAATGGGCTCGGTGTCGGGTTCCATTGTTAACACCGTGCCGCCAACGACCAGCTTGTCCCAGTTGGCCTCTTCGCTCATCCGCACCTCCGGTCATCTTTCGCTATCACACCCTTAGATTGGGTCTGGGTATTCTACCTCGCCCCCCGCCCAGCCACGGCTATTCGGGTTTACGGCAAAACGGCTATACGGCTATACGGCACCCGCTTTTGGCAGCGCCGCAGCAAGTTCTGATCGATTTGCCGAATTCCGAATTCCGAATTCGACCCTATTCCCACTCTTCCTTCAACCGCCGCAGATCGCGACGCTCTCGTTTCTTCGGCGCACCACTCCCGGGAAGCCGTTTTTGGGGCGTCGAAAGCCGCTGCATCCGTCGTAGTTCCAACTCTTCAGGGGTCGGAGGTGGTGTGTGATCAGTGAATAGCTCACGCGCGCGTGCCTTCGAAACGTTGGTCGACTCGAGCTCGAGCACTTCAATGATGCGGCGGCGTCCGCCGGGAATCTGGATTCGTATGGTGTCTCCAGGTCGTACGGCCCGGTGTGGTTTGCCCCGGTCCCCATTGACCTCAACTCGGCCACGCTGGCACGCGGTCTGCGCCTGCGAGCGTGTCTTGAAGATACACGCCACATCAAGCCAGATATCGAGCCTTACCGAATCGTCAGACGTCATGATGCCAATTTTCGCGGGTGTCTGCCGATCGGTCAAGCACGGCGGTGCAAGTCATCAGTAGTCAGTGATCAGTAATCAGTGTCGGCTGGTATTGGAGGCGACGGCACCAGTCTTCGAGCGCCAAGCACTGATCACTGTTAACTGATAACTGATCACTTTCTCGGGAGCCCAAACGACCTATTCGCCTGGAAGGTCCTCAGCCGCACGGCCGACGCTGGAATACCGGAACCCCTGGTCTTTCATCCGTTTCGGGTCGTAGAGGTTGCGGAGGTCGATGACCACCGGTTGTTTCAGTGAGGACCGCACCCGCTCCATGTCGAGGGAGCGGAACTGGTTCCACTCGGTGACGATGATCATGGCATCGGCGCCTTCGGCGGCATCGTAGGAGTCTTCGCAGTACTGCACGGCCTCCGGCAGCATCCCACGCGCATTGTCCATCGCCACGGGGTCGAATGCCTTGACCTTGGCACCGCCCTCAACCAGCGCGGTAACTAGCGGGATCGAAGACGAATCGCGCATATCGTCCGTTTCCGGCTTGAAGCTGAGGCCGAGAACCGCCACGGTTTTGCCGTTGAAATCCTCTCCGATCGCTTCCTGGACTCGTTCGACGGCTCGCTCCTTGATCCTATTGTTGACCTCAATGACCGTATCTACGATCTCGAACGGACGGCCGGCCTTACGCGCGATTTCGGACATTGCCTGGGTGTCCTTTGGAAAGCACGAGCCTCCGTACCCCGGTCCCGGGTGAAGGAATTTGGGCCCAATTCGTTTGTCGAGGCCCATCCCCCTGGAGACGTGGTGGACGTCGGCGCCGAGTCGATCGCAGAGCTCAGCGACTTCGTTGATGAAAGTGATTTTGGTCGCCAGGAACGCGTTGGAGGCGTATTTGATGAGCTCGGACGATTCGACGTTGGTGATCACGAATGGAGTCTCGAGCAGATAAAGGGGCGAGTAAATATCCTTCATGATGGCCACAGCCTGAGCATCGCGGGCGCCGATGACGACCCGGTCGGGTCGCATAAAGTCTGCGATCGCGGAGCCTTCGCGAAGGAACTCTGGATTGGAGACGACCGAGAACGGATGAGCTTCGGATTCGCGCTCGGTAATGATCTTCTCGATGAGTTGCCCGGTGCCAATCGGCACAGTGGATTTGGTGACCACCACCTTGTACCCATTGAGGTTATCGGCGATCGCCTCGGCGACCTGGACCACATACGAGAGGTCGGCGGAACCATCTTCTTTCGGCGGAGTGCCGACCGCAATGAAAATAGCGAGGGCCTGCTGGATAGCCGGGGCGAGGTCAGTCGAAAAGTGAAGGCGCCCGGACCTGGCATTTTTTTCCACCAGCGAGTCCAGCCCGGGCTCGTAGATCGGAATCTCGCCGTCGAGGAGTTTCGCGATCTTCTCCTCGTCTTTGTCGACGCAGGTCACGTTGATGCCGAAATCAGCAAGACAGGCCCCGGTGACGAGCCCAACGTAGCCGGTACCAACAACGCAGATATGCATGAATGCTCCCTTGTCGCGACAACGTGTCGCCAAATAATGTTAGCAAATGAGGAATGAGGCATGAGGAATGAGAAATTAGGAATGGCGCCCGCGCTTCAGCTCGAGACGATGTGGTCGGGAAATGTGCCTGAAAATTCCTAATTCCTAATTCCTAATTCCTATTTCACGCTGTACCCTGTTCACCGTCCACGACATTGGAGGATGTTGCCATGCCCGTGCCGCTGCTCGATTTGGTGCGACAGTACGAACCGCTGCGTGAGGAGATCCGCCAGGCCATCGATCGGGTATGCGATTCACAGCGTTTCATTCTCGGCGCCGAGGTTGATGATTTCGAGCGCGAATCGGCGGCGCTACTCGAAACGCTGCACGCGGTTGGTGTCACCTCAGGCACAGACGCCCTCCTCGTGGCCCTCATGGCTCTCGGTGTTGGCGATGGTGACGAGGTGGTCATGCCGACCTTTACGTTCTTCGCTACCGCGGGGGTGGTGGCGCGCCTTGGCGCAACCCCGGTCTTTGTCGATGTTGATCGCGTCGACTATTGCATGGACCCCGAACAGCTTGCCGAGAGCATCAGTGACCGTACACGCGCTGTCATCCCAGTCCATCTCTTTGGTCAGGCGGCGGCGATGGATCGGATCATGGAGGTCGCGGGCGATGTGCCAGTTGTGGAGGACTGCGCACAGGCGTGGGGGGCGGACTTTAACGGTGCCCAGGTCGGTTCGATCGGTCTGATCGGGGCCTATTCGTTCTTTCCGTCGAAAAACCTGGGTTGTTTCGGCGACGGGGGACTGGTGACAACGGACAACGCCGATCTCGACCGCAGTCTTCGCGAGCTACGGGTGCACGGGCAGTCGGGTCCCTATCGACATCCGATTGTAGGCGGCAATTTCCGCATCGATGCGCTGCAGGCCGCGATCCTCAGGGTCAAGCTCCCGCATGT
>JACXWA010000066.1 GCA_014764485.1 Candidatus Sulfomarinibacter kjeldsenii | reverse complement strand
CTACCGGCCGTTCATCTTGACCATGTTGCGGCACCAGCGCTACCCGGAGGTCCGAAACGCGACCGACGCCGGGATCCTCGAACCCTACGACGTGGCGTCGTGGTCCCTCCCGTTGTCCATGGGCGTCGAAATCGTCGAGGCATCCGAACCCCTGAAAACCGCTCTCGAACCCCTCGCGGAGGCCAATTGGCCGCAACCGGAGGTCGACGAAAACGCAGCCGGTCATCTGATTCCGGCCTCCAGCGACAGCGCCTACCCGACCATCAACAGGCTCCTCGCCAAGGGAGTCGATGTCCGGCGTCTTGCCGGGGACTCGGCAATCGGAAGCCGCGGAGACATCTACCTATCGGCCGCAGCCGTCGACACATCCACTCTGGCCGAGATCGCCGACGAGCTGCACGTACCCGTGGCCCCGGTGGCAGACACTCCGAGCGCCGAGATGTTGCAGGTCGAAAGCGCCCGGGTCGGCCTCTTCAAGCCGTGGGTGGCGAGCATGGACGAAGGTTGGACCCGGTTCGTGCTCGAGCAATACGAGTTCCCGCTGGCTACGATCTCAAATGAGCAAATTCGATCGGGCGAGTTCACCGACGAAGTCGACGTGTTGCTCTTCCCCTCTGTGTCTCCTTCAATTATCTCCAACGGCGAGCCGGCCAAGGGGAGCCGCTACCGCCGCCGGTGGACGCCGATGCCACCGAAATATTCAGGAGGCATCGACACACTCCCGAAAACAGATGACACCGCCAAGAAGAAGAAGGACGAGGTCAAGCAGGTCAAGGGCGGCGAGCGCATCAAGAAGTGGGTCGAGGCTGGCGGCACAGTTGTCGCGCTCGATTCCTCGAGCCAGTACTTCATCGACCTCTTTGAACTGCCGGTGAACAATGTTCTGGCCAAAGTCGATGGTGACAACTTCAACTGCCCGGGTTCGATGCTGCGCGTCGAGATGAATATGGAAAGCCCGCTGACATTCGGCATGCAGGCGCAGGAAGCTGTCTACTTTGCCGATTCACCGACCTTCCAGACGCGGGTGCCAGATCCGCGGTTTGAACGAACCGTCATCGCCCGCTACCCGAATGACGACAAGGACATTCTCCTCAGCGGCTATCTCGAAGGCGGCAAGCTGTTGGAGAAACGCGCCGCCGTGGTTGAGATCGAGGTCGGCAAGGGCCGCGTCATTCTCATTGGCTTCCGCGCCCAGCACCGGGCACAGCCAGTGCGAACCTTCAAACTGCTGTTCAATACGTTGTACACCATGGAAGCGCCCGGCTAGCGCTTTAGATTCACTATCGAACGCCGCTGAGATCTCTGGTCTCAGCGGCTTTTATTTGCCTCGAACTCTTTGATACGGGACGTGAAGTCAGCACTCAGATCGTTGGGGATCGGAAAGGTCAGGTGGTACTGGGCGATTCGCCAACCCTCTTCGGTGAGCACCAGGACACCTGTTCCACGGCAGGTTCCATACTTTTCGTTCCACAACATCTCGTCAAACCACGCCGTTTCCCCGCTCACAGCGAGATCAACATTGCGTTCGGTCTTCGTGTAGGTCCAACCGTGGCCCTCAGAGAAGTACGGCTCGGCAAACCTCTCAGTAGCATCCGTACCGATGAAGACCGCATCCTCGGCAAAGAGGCTGAAGTAGAGATCGCCATCGGCCCTCGAGGAGGCATCGTGGAACGCGTCGAGGACCTCGCCGATCGCCGCGGCCGCATCGTTGTCGGCGCCGACCGCAGGCCAGCACCAGAGCATCAAGAAGACTACGAAGAGCTTGCGCATATCTCCTCCTTTCGATGATCAGCCGATCAAAGCCAGCGCTCCGCGGACCGCCGCGAGAAGGCCGCGCAAGCCGAGACCGATACAGACGAGCACCACCAACCCCATGACGATGTTCTGGAGACGCGAGTTGACGCCTTCGCCGAGTAGATCCCGGTCGTTCATGGCGATCCACAGGAAGACCGCCACAAGCGGCAGCAGCAGGCCATTGAAGGCCTGGGCGAGGATGATGACCGGGATCGGCCGCACGTCGGCAATGCCGAAAGCCATACCGACAACCAGCACACCGAGCCACACCGCTCGATAGCGCAGCGAATTCTCCCCCCAATTCGGATCGTCCTTTTCGCCGAGGAGCGACCGCGCTGTCAATGCCGCCGCCAATGGAGCGGTGACGGCAGACGTGAACCCAGCTGCAAACAGACCGATCGCCAACGAGGCCCCTGCTCCCCGACCCAGGCGATCACCGAGGACCGCCGCCAGGCGTTCGTACTCGAGGCCGCCTCCGAGAGCGCTGCCGACGACCAGGACGCCGAGCGAAATGACCCCACCGCCGACAATCGCCACTGCAAGACCCCACCGCATTTCCTCGATCTTGCATTCGCGGGCCAGGGCCGAGCCGAGGAAGAGGTTGTAGGGAACAACGGTTGTGCCGACCAGGCCGAGGACAAGGATGGTGCCACCGACCGGGATGCTCGGTACCAGCAGACCTCTCAGCAGCTCGCCGAGATCGGGTCCGAGGCGGATGGCGGTGACCAGAAAGGCCACGCCCATCACCGCGACCAACGCGCCTGCAACGCGTGCGATCCAACGTGTGTTTCCGGTCGCCAGAAGGAGTGCCGCTGCGACGCCGGCGATGAGAGTGAGAGTTGCTGGAGTGGCGTCGACGATCAACCGTAGGCCGGCCACTCCCCCGAGGAGATTCCCAGCCTCGAATGCCGCACAACCGAGGATGATGCCGACCGCCGCCAGCACCGGCACCGACCGACCCAACCCCGAGCCCGAAAACCGGCCGCGGATCGCTTCCCCCAACTCCTTACCGGTCAGAACGGTGATACGGCCCGAAGCTTCCTGGAGGACCAGACAGGCAAAAACCGAAAAAAGGAGCGCCCAGGCAAGGGCGAATCGAAAGTCACTCCCCGCTCGCGCCGCAGTCGTCACCGTTCCGGGACCGATGAAAGCGGCCGCAATCACCGACCAGAAGAGGAGATTCAGAAGGCGTTTCATACCTAAACCCTATTCCCAGAGGCTGAGTACGCCCAAGCCTGTGAATCTGCCGCCGCTCCGCGGCTTATCTTTTTTTGGGACGATCTGATCCTGGGGCTCACGCCCCAGGCTAAATATCTTTCGCCGCTCCGCGGCTCCGAGGGAACCGCACGGCACGGGATTGCTTCGTTCCGCAGCTCGGAAGATTGGTATGGCGAGGGAATCTCTCTAAAAAGCAGTGAGGGTCTTTGTGATGCTGACGTCACGCCTCCATCGCCCGAAAAATCTTCGACGAAGTGCGGCCGAGACGGCCGCACCACAAGGCACGCACGGGTGCCCGCAAGCTCCGGAGGAGCGACAGATGCATAGCCTGGGGCGTGAGCCCCAGGAAAGAAGCGCAAAATGAACCGAAAGCCCCGGAGGGGCGACAGAAAAAACGTCATTTTTCGGTTCCGTATCCGCCGCCGCCAGGGGTTTCGAGGATGACCCGGTCGCCGGCGGATACTTCGCACCCGTCAATGCCTTCGAGTTCGCGCCGGCTACCGTCGGCGCTGAGGATCACCTGGCGACCGACCGCACCATCGCCGCCGCCCGCCATACCGTACGGAGCGCTCACCCGATGCTGACTGAGGATCGAAAACTCAAGCGGCGCCAGGAATTCGATCTCGCGCACGAGGCCATCCCCCCCATTCCACCGCCCCCCACCGCCCGATCCACCTCGGATCGCGAAACGGTGCAATCGCACCGGATAGCGGTGCTCGATGACCTCCGGGTCGGTGATGCGGGTGTTCGTCATGTGAGTGTGGACACCGCTGGCTCCATCAAAGCCCGCGACCGCACCACTGCCGCCGCCGACGGTCTCGTAGTAACCGAAGGACTCGTCACCAAAGCTGAGATTGTTCATCGTGCCCTGGCTGCAGCCCGCCACCGACAACGCCAGGAGCAGGGTATCGGTGAGCCTTTGACTGGTCTCGACATTGCCGCCGACAACGGCCGGACAATTCTCGGGATCGGCCGTGTACTCGGGGTTGAGAAGGCCACGCGGGATACGAATCTCGATTGGCTCGAGCAAACCTTCGTTGAGCGGCAGCTCGACATCGACCAGCAGGCGCATGACGTACATCGTGACCGAGTGCACGATGGCCGGGGTCGCGTTGAGGTTTCCGGGGTGGACATCGGCGCTGCCGGCAAAATCCAAAACCGCCCGATTGCCTTCGATCGTGAAGGTCGCGACCAGTGGCGAGCCATCGTCGAGCAGCTGCCGGCCCTCGTAGCACCCGTCCTTCATCCTCTCGAGAACCGTCTCGACCTGCCACGCCGCCTGCCGCCGCAGGGCGTCCATGTGCACGAGGACGTGCTCGAATCCCACCTTCTGTGCGAGGCCGGTCAGCGCCTCACAACCGCGGAGAATGGCGGCCAGCATCGCCCGCAGATCGGCGAGGTTGTCGGCCGGGGTTCGGGTCGGGTGAGGACCGTCCTGCAAGAGACGCTCGACGCGCTCCCACCGCGGCTCACCTGCTTCCAGGATCAGCGTCGGCGGGATCACGACCCCCTCTTCAGCCAGCGACTTCGCGTCTGGCGGCACAGAGCCCGGCCGAATACCGCCAATCTCGGCGTGGTGCGCCCGACAAGCCACGTAACCCAGGAGGCGGCCGTCGAGGTGGATTGGCGCCACCAAGGTCACATCGGGCAGATGCGAGCCTCCAAAGGCCGGGTGGTTGGTAACCACCACATCGCCCGGCTCGAGGGCGCGATGGGCAACCAACTCGCGGACGCAGAGACCCATCGCCCCGAGATGGACCGGAATGTGGGGAGCGTTGACGACCAGCCGACCCGCCGGGTCGAGCAAGGTACACGAGAAGTCCTCGCGCTCCTTGATATTGGTCGAGATCGCGGTCCGCTGCAGCATCTCGCCCATCTCACGGGCTATCGATGAAAAGCGGTGGCTCATGAGCTCGAGCTCGACCGCCTGCGGGCGACCGGTTGAGGAGGTGGCATCATCAACGCCATCGTCACTGCCGGCTACGAGACGCACTCCGCCGTCACCCAGTGATCGCGCCCGCCAGCCCGGAAGCACGACCAGCGCGCTGTGCTCCTGCTGGATCAAAGCCGGGCCGACAACTTCGATCCCGGCCGCCATCTCGGCTGCCTCGTAACACGACACCTCGCGCCAGGCCCCGCCAATGAAACAGCGCTGGAACCGCACAGGATCGATATCCCGGGATTCCACATCGGTGCCCTCGACAACCGAATCGACCTCTGGTCGGCGGCTGCGCACGACGACGCGCAGCGACACCACCTCCACGCCCCGCTCCCGCGGTCGGTAGGAGAAGAGCCGGTAGTACGCCTCCTCGAACTGTTGTTCCAAATCTTCGCCGGCCACGGGCTCAATCTCGAGGGTCGCGTCCTGTCCCACGTAGCGGAGCTCGACGAGAGAGCGCGGATCATCGATGTCTTCTCCGACGCCCTCGTCTTCGAGCGCGGTTGTCGCTTCCCGGGCGAGCTCCTGGAGCCAATCACCGAGACGATTGGAGACCTCGTCTAATGGGCGCAAGATCTCTCGCTGAGCAAACCTCTCGACAACCGCGTGACCGAGCCCGAGGGCGCTCAGGAGGCCCGCATCAGCGGGCAGAAGGACCTCCTCCATACCGAGGAGTTCCGCGAGCCGGCAGGCGTGTTGGCCGCCGGCGCCGCCAAAGGCAACCAGCGCGAAACCGGTCGGATCGATGCCCTTGCGAATCGAGATGTGGCGGATGGCTTCAGCCATCCGTTCGTCGGCAATCCGCAGCAGGCCTTCGAGGATCTCTTCGTCGGAACCCGTCCCGCGTCCGGTCTCGTTCAGTTCTTTCCTGAGGTCATTGAACTGAGTCTTCGCCGCGTCAAGATCGATTGGAATCGGAAACCTCTCGGCGACCAACCGGCCGAGGAGCAGATTGACATCGGTCAAAGTCAGCGGTCCACCGGCGCCATAGCTCGCCGGGCCCGGCATCGCTCCAGCGCTCTGGGGGCCGACTGCCAACCTCCCCTGCTCCACCCGGCAGATCGAGCCGCCGCCTGCGGCCACCGTCTCGATGGCCAGCGCCGGCACGGCCAGCTCCACCGGTCCGACCTGGTGCGAGAAGACGTACTCGAAATCGCCGTCGAATCGGGAGACGTCGGTGCTGGTGCCTCCCATGTCGAACGCAATCACCCGGTCGCGGCCGCATCGATGCCCGGTCAGCGCCGCACCGACGACTCCACCGGCGGGGCCGCTGAGGAGGCTGTCCATCGACCGGTAGGCGTCGGCACCGACCAGCCCACCTGCCGACGTCATGACGTGCAGGTCTGACGTGTCGGCGCCCAGACCCTCCTCCACCGCACGCAGGTACTCGCTGATCACCGGCCCGAGGTAGGCGTCAACCGTGCAGGTTTCTGAACGGCGCAGCAGTCCCTGGAAGGGGCTGAGGGTGCTCGACCGCGCCACATACTCGAATCCGGCTTCGACGAGCATCTCCTCGAGCTTTTCTTCGTGCGCCGGGTTGCGGTGACCGTGGAGCAGCGTGATGCTCGCACAGGCGATGCCTCTGTCTCGGAGCTCGGTGACTCTCGCAGCCAGAGTTTCACGGTCGAGCGGCTCAATCACTGAACCGTCAGCCGCCAATCTTTCCGCGACACCGACCACCAGCTCGGGTAACGACTTGACCTTCTCGATGTGGAGCGCAAAGAGATCCGGTCGTTGCTGACCTCCGATATCCAGCAGGTCTTCAAATCCTGCCGTTATGAAATGGGCCATCCGGGCACCTCGCCGTTCGAGCAGAGCGTTGGTGCCACGGGTGGTGGCAAGGCGCATCGCAACCGGCGGTAGGGATCTGCCGTATGGGGTCCCGGTGATCAGGCGGGCTGCAAGCAAAGGCGCCTCTTCACCCGCGCGCAGTTCGACAGGGCTCCCCGGGTGCAGTCCATCTGGCAAGGGACCTGCCAACCGGACCATACCTGTCAACGCATTGTGCTCCCGAACCGCGACGCCGCCGGATGCACCGAGCGGTGAAATGACCATCCCGGCCAGGAAGCTATCCGGGAGCGAGGAACCACCACCCAGCCGAAGCCAATCGTTCTCGACCACCTCCACCCGATCCCGCAGTGCGCCGCTCGACAGAACCTTGCAACGATGCAATTGACCCGCCGGATCGCGGGCGATGCAGTCGGTAAATGTGCCTCCGGTATCGATCCAGATTTGCCATGGCGTCACCGACATAGCTGCGCCAGCCGCCCTTCTGCGTCACGGAAGGAAAGAAAAGGAGAAAAGGAGATCGGCGGGTGCGGAAGATCCGAAATCCAAAATCCGAAATCGTCGGGTGGGCACGTGGCCGTCATTCCTAATTCCTAATTCCTAATTCCGAATTCCGAATTCGCTCACTGCCCTTTCTGGGTCACGAGATAGGTCGCAAAGCTACCCAGCCAGTGACCGCCCTCATAGTGTTCGCCGGTGACCGAGGCGAGGCCGGATTTGCTGTGAGTATCCGCCGCGGCTTGCAGGGC
>JACXWA010000101.1 GCA_014764485.1 Candidatus Sulfomarinibacter kjeldsenii | reverse complement strand
AGGGGTCAAAGCCCGGCACGATGCGGAGGTTGTCCTCCATGGCGAGCGTGGCGGGGTCGTTGGGAAGTTTTTCGAGCGCTGTGGCTGCTCGGCGCAGACGCCAGCCCCATGAGGATTCCTCGTGGCACTGATCGAGGCGCCGCGCCCACAGCCGAAGCACGGCAGATGTGCGCACTGCGTTGGGTTCCTGGCCGTGAGGAACCATGCATGGGACGAAGGGGTCCATCCCAACGTCGTGCATGGTGACGCCGGCTCGCCGCTCGAGAGCGTGTAGACCGCGACTGATGTCAGCGTGGAAGAGGGCATTCTCGAGTTCGTCTTCGACGCCGGTTCCTTCGCAACCATCGAGGATTCGGTGACGATCCTTCCGGGTCAGGAGCAGCGGTGCTGTGACCGCAAACTGCGCGCCCGCCTCTTTGAGCTGCGCGATGCGCCGCTCCACCTCGGGCCCGGAACCGGGGAACGGGAATATGCCGAGTACTGCACCCCAGACGCTCTGGCTCCATGCCTCCGGAAGCTGGAGCCCGTCGCTCAGAGGGAAGGGGAGGATCGGCAGAAGGATTGTGACCCTCGGGTTCTCGTCGAAGGCGTCGAGGCCGAGGTCCGAAGGCGTGACTTCGGGATCATCGAGGACTACCAGCGCGTAGCTCCCACGCTCGAGCAATCGGTGAAAAATCTCCTGGCGCTCCGCCGCAACCCGTGCGAAGACGATCGCCCGAACCGGCTCGCGAGGTACCGAACCCTCGGCGGGTAGAATCCTGACTGGCGCGTCCTCCCACACAACGCCGAGCCTGATGGGATCCAGGCTCACCTTTTGCCCCGGCATGTAGCCTGGGCGGAGTACGTGGGTCACTGGGAAGAGGTCGGGATAGGCAGGCTCGATCCTACGCATCGCCACCGCCGAACATCTTTTCCAAAGCCGTCGGTCCGCGACCGCCCAGACGCTGCGCTACGTACTTGGCGAGAATGTCGGTCTCGAAATGGAGCTTGGCGCCGGACCGCAGGGCGTGGAAAGTCGTGGCCTCGAGAGTCGCCGGGATGAGGGCGACCTCGAACCAGTCGGCGCCGAGTGCCGCGACCGTGAGCGAGACCCCGTCGAGGGCAACGCTCCCCTTGAGGGCCACCTCCTGTTTCTGTTCGGCCGGCAGATTCAGGCGCCATGTCTGGAACCCGCCCTCTGGCCGCACGGAGAGAAGTTGAAGTGTCGTATCGACGTGACCCTGGACGATGTGGCCGCCGAGCCGGTCACCGAGCGCGAGGGCGCGCTCGAGATTGACCGCCACACCTGATGTCAGCCGGCCGAGTAACGTTCGTTTGAGGGTCTCGGGCGAGAGATCGGCGGCGAATCCGGCGGCGGTTACTTCGACTGCCGTCAGACATGCGCCATTGACGGAGATGCTGTCGCCTTTCCTTGGGATCTCTTGATCAGGCCACTGGGCGGAGATCGAGAGGCGGGCGCCGCTACCCGAACGCTTGAGAGCGTCGACGGTGCCGACGGTCTCAATCAGCCCCGTGAACATCGGCTTCCTTCGGCCGGACGGCCCGGATCTCCAGATCATCACCGTGTCGGTCGATATCTTCGAAAACCAACCGTTGTGCGACCTCCAGAGTCGCAACGCCTCGGCCCGCCACTGCCGACGGCGCCTCTCCACCGATGATGAATGGGGCGATAAAGAGCGCGACCTCGTCGATCAGGTCGGCGTCGTTGAAAGATCCATGGACGGTTGGCCCCCCCTCCACCAGGAGCGCCGCGACCTCTCGACGGGCGAGGTGGTCGAGGGCCGCCTCGATGTCAACTCGACCGTGGCAGTCGGCCTTCAACTCGACCATCTCCACCCCGGCCTCGCGAAGGCGCCGACGATCCTCGACCGGCGCCTCAACGGTGTGGTAAATGAGGGTCGATTCCGGTTGGCTCTGAACAACGACAGCATCAGTCGGAGTGCGGAGCTTCGAGTCAAGAATGATCCGCCGCCAGCCAGACACCGGGTTGAGCCCGAGTCGTCTTGTCAACCGGGGGTCATCTGCGAGAATCGTTTCTACGCCAACCAGAATTGCGTCGTGCTCTTCGCGCAGCTCGAGCCCACGGTCGCGAGCGCCTTCGCCGGTGATCCATTTCGAGTGCCCCTCGCGGGTTGCGACGCGGCCATCGAGGGAAACGGCGGCCTTCAGAGTTACCCATGGACGGTGGAAACGGATCCAGTGCAGCCAACGCCTGTTGAGGGTCCTCGACCGCTCGGCTCCAGGGCCCTCGTGGACCTCGATCCCTTCGGCACGGAGGTGATCGCAGCCGCCGCCCGCCTGGCTCGTCGGCTCGGAGAGAGCAACCACCACCCTCTGCAGGCCAGCCGCCAGGATCGCGTTGACGCAGGGCGGTGTTTTTCCGTGGTGTGCGCAGGGCTCGAGGGTGACATAGATGGTGCCTCCTCGCGCCCTTCCGCCGGCATCAGCCAGGGCTACGATTTCGGCGTGAGGTCCGCCATAGGCCGCGTGATAGCCCTCGCCGGCGAGTTGCCCGTGGGCATCGACAATGACCGCGCCGACCATTGGGTTCGGGGAGGCGCCACACCGGCCGAGGGCGGCGAGATGGAGGGCACGATCCATCCATCGATGGTCGGTGTCGCCTGGCTCCGATTGAATCGGACCGCGACCGGGTCCAACCCGAGAAGGGCTGTTCGAACCGCCGCCATCGTGTTGCGGAATGCCTGGTCCCGATCGCCTCATCCTGTCCGCCCGTTACACAGATTCGTCGGGAGCATCTCCCGATTCGATTTCGAGCAGAGAGTCCACAAAATCCTCCGCCTGGAAGGGCAGCAGGTCGTCCACATCTTCACCGACACCCACCCATCGTACAGGGAGCTTGAGCGAATCGGCAATGGCGAGAATTACGCCCCCCTTAGCTGTCCCATCGAGCTTGGTGAGCACCACTCCGGTGACACCGGCAATGGCGCCGAATTGCTGAGCCTGTTGGATGCCGTTGGAGCCGGTGGTGGCGTCGAGGACCAGAAGTACCTCGTGTGGTGCACCGGACACCTCGCGGGCTGCGACTCTTTTCACCTTTTCGAGTTCTTTCATCAAATTGGAGCGTGTGTGGAGGCGGCCAGCCGTGTCCACCAAAACCTCGTCGATCCCCTTGGAGCGGGCCGAGGCGATGGCGTCGAAGACCACCGCTGCCGGATCGGCGCCTTCCTGCTGATGGACCACTGGCGCGCCGACCCGCTCGGCCCAGATTTTGAGCTGCTCAACTGCCGCTGCTCTGAAGGTGTCGGCGGCGGCGAGGATTACCCTCGAGCCGGCCTCCTGCTTGCGTTTTGCGAGCTTGGCTGCAGTCGTCGTCTTGCCGGTGCCGTTGACTCCGACCAGAAGGGTGACATGCGGTTTCTCCGATACGCCTGCCACAGGTCGAGCATCCTCGGCGCGCCGCAGGAGAGAGAGTAACTGCTCGCGAATGGCCGGCCGTAACTCGCCGGCGGTTGTGATGCGCCCGGCTCTGACATCTTCGCGGAGCGCATCCACCAGGCGAAGAGAAAGCTCGACGCCGGCGTCAGAGGCAATCAGCGCTTCCTCGAGACGATCGAGGTTGGCGGGCGCAACCGGGCCCTCTCGGCGGAAGGTATCGCCCGCCTTTTCCAGGAACTCGGTGTGGGTCATAAAGAGACCACGTTTGAGTTTTCCGAGTAGAGTTCGAGCCATCACACCCCCACGCCCGGTGAGGAAACCGGGCCTCGCTGTCGCGATCGGATTCTATTGTTGCTGGACGTCAGCGCCGGCGTTAGAAGATTTCTTTGGCGATTACTTCGGCCGCGCGGCGCAGTCGGTGTAGGGCATGTGCCCTCGAGCCGCTCCGATCCACGACGAGCACCACATAGTAGCCGTCGGGGAGGGTCTGCGTCAACGTGACGAGTCGACTCCCCTCGATCACCAACGAGTCTATCGGCCCGGCCTTGACATCGGTCGTCAGCTGCTCGAGCTGGCGCATGAAGATGCTGTGATATGCCCCCTCGACCTTGAGGTCGAAGGGATCATTATGGCGGGTGACGCACTCCACCGCCTCTCCCTCAGGATCGACGAAAATTGCTCCGACTGCCTGGGGGACGTCGACCAGGAGGTTGGTCAGGAGATAGTTGAACGGCATTCAGCTAGCCTGTAAATTTCCGGCCGCAACAGATAGGTGGTGAGATATGCAGGCATGAACCATTCGCGACAGGTGGGGCTAGCTGACGCCGAGCAGGGCCCTGGCGGAAGCCGCTGCGTCCGAACTCGGTTCATCCGCGATGACCTGCTCGAGGTACGGCCGTGCCTCGTCATCCCGGCCCAAGAGGGTCAGCACCTTGCCAAGCTCGAACGAGACTTCGGTGGCTTCCGGAAAGGTCAGCCTGGCCTCGTCCAGAAGAACTATCGCCCGCTCCAACTCTCCCTGTCTTTGGGCGAGCGTGGCCAGCTTCAGATAGCCGTCGAAAACTGGGTTTGGCAGGATGATTGAACGGCGGAAGCTATCTTCGGCGGCTCCCAACTGGCCGCGTTCCAGGTAGGTCAAGCCAAGGTTGTAGTGGACTTGTTTGGCGTGAGGGTAGGTGGCGTCACCGAGGACCGCCATGAAGTCGACCTCGGCGAGGTGGTACTGTCCCATCGCCAGGTAGGTGGTGCCGCGGTTGTTTCGAGCGTCCGCGAAGAGTGGTACCAAATTCAGTGCGGTGTCGAAATAGGCGAAGGCCTTATCGAGCTCTCCCTTTCGCAGATGACAGAGTCCAATCATGTTGGCGTTGGTGGCGTTACCGGGAGCGAGCCGGTCGGCCTCGATGAATCTCTCGAGGGCTTCATCGTAGCGACCCTGCTGCATGTAAACGACACCCTGACGCATCAGCGACAGCGAATAGAGAGGATCGGTCGTGGGCTGTTTCTTGCTTTTTTTCTTATTTGGGGCGGCGGGTGGTTGCTCAGCACTTGCGCTCGAGCACGTGAGAACACCGCCCAGTGCGATCGAAATACAGACAGCGGCTGCGATCAGGCGTTTCATGAAACCTCCGTCGACGCCATTTCCTCGACGCCGCGTGTTGGTGGACTGATATCGCCGGCTTCGACCGCGGCCATGAACGCTTCGACAACCACGGGGTCGAATCGTGATCCCGACATCGATCGCATCTTGGCGAGTACGTAATCCAGGGTCATGGCCTGTTGGTATGGGCGATTTGTGGTCATGGCGTCGAAGGTATCTGCAACGCCGATGATGCGGGCTACCATCGGAATCTGTTCGCCCTCGAGACTGTCCGGGTATCCGGTGCCGTCCCAAGTCTCGTGGTGGTTACGGATGCCCGGGATAATGTCCTTGAGCATTCGAATAGGACTCATGATCTGAGCGCCGATCGAGGGGTGCTGGCGCATGACCTCGAACTCTTCATCCGACAATCCGCCGGGTTTGTTGAGGATGCTTTCGCGAACACCGAGCTTGCCGACGTCGTGGAGAATTGAGGCGATATGGACCCTGAAAACCTCTTCTTGGTTGAGTTCGAGGTGGCGGGAGATGGCCATCGAATAGGAGCTCACACGCTCCGAATGGCCGTGGGTGTAAGGGTCTTTGGCGTCGATCGCGGCGGCGAGAGTGCGGATGGTTTCGAGGAAGAGCTCCTGATTCTGACGCAGCGCTTTCTTGAGCTTGCGGACCAACGCCTCGATGTTGGCGGCCATGTCGTTGAAGTTGCTGCCGAGGAGGGCGATCTCGTCCTCGCCACGCACGGAAGCTCGAACAGCGAGGTTGCCCTCGGCGATCTGAGAGGTCGTCGAGGCAAGGTTCTGTAGCGGCGTGATGAGGCGGCGGCTAAGTGTAAAACCGAGGCCTAGCGAGATCAAGGCGGCGATGGCCGTGAATCCGAAAGTTCGAGTTTGCATCACCCGTACCGGCGCGTAAGCTGCCGAAGTCGGGCGTTCCATGAGGATGCCCCAGTCGAAAACCCGTACCGGTGCCATCGATCCCAGGACTTCTCCGACATCTGTATCGACCGGGTGGTCGTAGGCGAGAGTAATTCGCTGCGGGCTATAGAGAAAGTTCCTGACCAGCGGCGAACCAGAGAGGTTCGTTCTGCGGAGGTTGGGGATCGACGAAAGTACCGCCTCTCCGTTTTCGTTAATCACGCTCACCAGGTAGCCGGTGTAGGTGGTCTCACCCAGCTTTTCCTGCAACGAACCGAGATCGAGGACTCCGTGCAGCGAGCCCCACACCTCGCTGCCGCGAGACCGTAGCGGGTACGAGAGGAGGGCCTTCGGAGCCTCGCCAGGTGGCACATCGAGGATGATCTCTTCGACCTGGTATCCGTCGAGTACCTGTATGTGGGCTTTGGTTATCGCATCTTCGAGAATGCCCATCATTTCCCGATCGAGCCGCGGCGATCGAACAAATACGCCGGTGTTGTTACGGGGAATGATCTGGAGATAGACGAAGGCCCGCCCGGGTTCGCTGCCGATCCCCTGAAGAAGAGACTCGAAGCTATCGACGTTGATCCGATCGGTTGCTGCGAGGGCCCGTGCGGTGCTCGCAAGCAGCGTCTGGTGACCGGAGATAACGAGGGAAGTCTCATTGGCGAGGCTCACCGCCTGCCGCGTCAGGTACTGCTTTTCGGCAGTTTCGAGGGTTTCGCGGTTGTAGGATGACAGGAGCATCCCCACCAACACCATCGGGACCACTGTGACAAGGACCAGGGTGGCGGCGATGGGGTAGGTCAGGCTCGATCGGATACGCGCTAAAAAGCCCATAAAACCCTGATGAATATATCATGAAGGCGCTGGACGTGGCGCGATCGCGATCGGTATGCTATTCGATTCATTACATTTGGAGGAAAGATGAGCCTTGATCGCAAAACTGCCGCTCGTGTTCTTCGGGAGGCCGCCGCCCTCCTCGAGGTTCAGGGTGAAAATATTCATCGAATACGCGCCCTTACGAACGCTTCGAGGATTGTGGAACGGATCGACGGCGATCTCGAGGCTCTGGTCGAAAGCGGCGAGATTCTGGAGATCAAGGGAGTGGGGAAAGGAACAGCTGCGATCCTGAGGCAACTTTCTGCCGGCGAGCGCCCTGATATCCTCGCCGAAGCAGAGCGAGTGGTCCCGTTCGGTGTCAGGGAAATGCTCACAATCCCGGGACTCGGACCCAAAAAGGTGCGCGCGCTGTGGCGCGACCTTGGATTAGTCAGCATCGGCGAGCTGGAGTATGCCTGCCGCGAAAACCGGCTAGTGGAGCTTCCAGGGTTTGGTGCCAGGACTCAGGAAAAGCTCATCGGCGCCATTCGCTTCGCGCGAATAGCGGAAAAACGACGGCTGATCAGCCAGGCGTCGACTGAAGCGACAGGCATCGCTACTTCTCTGAGTGGAATTGATGGTGTCGCGAAGGTCGTGGTCGGGGGCGAGGTGCGGCGTTGGTGCGAGACCGTCGGTTCGCTGGAGTTTGTGGTGACGGCGGATGACGAAGGGCGCGTCCGAGATGCCCTTTCCGATCTCTTCCCCGGGATCGAGCCGGACGAGCCGCTTCGGTTCAGTGCTTTGACCGAAAGCGGGCTTCCGATGACGGTGCGCGTCGTTTCGGCGGCCGAGGCGGCAGCCGCCATTTTGTGGTCGACTGGTTCTGACGGTCACCTTCACGCGCTCGCAGAGCACGCCCTTTCTGCGGGGCTACGGTTGAACGAGAGCGGTCTGTGGCGTGGCGATAGTCGCGTCGAGTGCGCCGATGAGCAAGCGTTTTACGAGACTCTCGGGTGTCAGTGGGTGGCGCCCGAGTTGCGAGAGGGAGAGGGTGAGGTGGCGCGTGCGGCGGCTGGCACCCTGCCGGAGTTGGTCGTTCTGGAGGACCTGCTCGGGGTTCTCCACAACCACACCACATATTCAGACGGTGCGGCCACGGTGGAGGAGATGGCTGCTGCGGCTCGAGGCCTCGGTTGGTCGTTCTTCGGAGTTGCCGATCACTCGCCGGTTGCCAGCTATGCGAACGGCCTCAGCGCCGAACGACTGCGTGACCAGTGGCGGCGTATCGATGAACTCAACGCGTCGATGCCGGGATTCAGAATCGTCAAGGGAATCGAGGCGGACATTCTGACCGACGGGTCCCTGGACATTCCGGAAGGATGTGAAGAGGGGCTCGACTACGTTGTCGCCTCGGTCCATTCGGCGTTTCGTTTGACAGAAGAAGCTCAGACCGAGCGTCTGGTGCGGGCCGTGACGCATCCCGCCTGCCGGATCCTGGGCCACCCGACTGGCCGTCTGCTGCTGGCACGACCGGGTTACGCCCTTGATCTCGATACGGTGCTTTCGGCGTGCGTGGAGCATGGGGTGGCGGTCGAGATCAACTCGAGTCCCTACCGACTCGATATTGACTGGCGCTGGGCCCGTCGCGCCCTCGACCTGGGTCTCAAGCTGGCGGTCAACCCGGATGCCCACTCGACCCAAGGCCTCGAGGATGTTCGTTGGGGGGTTGCTGTTGCTCGCAAAGCGGGAGCCACAAAGGCCGATCTGATCAACTGCAGCGATATCGATGACTTTCTGAATAGTCGATAGTCCCTCGCCGTAAAGACGCCAGGCACCTTCATTCCACGTGATTCGTTATCGCTATAGGTATCGAACACGGTTCTTTCAAGAATCGATAGCGATCCCGATAGCGATCCCGATAGCGACAGCGAACAGGGATTTCAACGCAGTTGGCTTCTTCTATTGCATCAGGCCCCAAGCCCCAAGCCCCAGGCCCCGAGTAGACCTCTCACGCTGGTAGCGCTAAAGTCGACAGAGGAGGGCTTTTGGCCGATCTCGTGCTCGTCGTGGAGGATGATGCCGCAAACGCGGTTTTGGTAGAGGCGATTCTCTCGTCAGTCGGCGGTTTTGAGGTGGCGTGCAGCGATGACGGCGACGAGGTCCTGAGCTTGATCCAAGAACGGCCGGTTGTGGCTGTGTTGATGGATGTTTCACTCGGCAGGACCCGAATCGCCGGCGAAAAGGTGGACGGGGTTGAGTTGACACGTCGCATCCGCGACCTGCCTGAAGGCATCAACTTGCCTGTCATTCTCCTGACCGCACACGCGATGAAGGGTGATCGCGAGAGATTGCTCTTCGAATCGAGCGCCAACGATTACGTGGCGAAACCGATCATCGACCAGAAGGGTCTGGTCGAGCTCGTAGGTCGGCACGTCAGGGCGGCCGAGACCGTAAGAGCCGAGCTCGAAGCGCGAGACCGGAGCTGATGCCGCTGCACGTCCCTGAAGGATTGGAATCGTTTTCCGAGGGTTGGATCGATGCCAGCCGGCCGTTGCATCCGGCGACTCCTGTGTGGCCCGGCGACCGTCCGTTCGAGCTTCATCAGAGCCGCGAGAGATCTTTTGTCCTGAGCTCTTTCTCCACGACGTGCCACGTCGGCACCCACGTCGATGCGCCTCTCCATCTGGACGAGACCGGACACGGTGTCGAGGCCGTGAGGCTCGAGCGCTGTGTTGGCCCAGCCGAGGTTGTACCCATTCCAGGCGATAGCCGTGCTGTCTCACCGGAAGATTTGCCGGACGGATGGGTTCCGTCGACCTCGAAGGTCCTTTTTAGAAGCGACTCCTACCCGATTGACGCCGCCATCGAAGGGGGCTTCTCCGGGCTGTCGGCGGAGCTGGTGCGCTGGCTCTCCGACCGTAAGGTGGAACTTGTCGGAGTCGACACTCCCTCCGTCGATGTCTTCTCCTCAATAGAGCTTCCGGCGCATCAGGCGCTTCTCGAACTCGGCATGACGTGGATCGAGGGGCTGTGGCTTGGCGACGCCGAGCCGGGCCACTATCTTCTTGTCGCCCTGCCGATCCTGCTCCAAGGCGCCGAAGCCGCGCCTGTCCGCGCGATCCTCAAATCGCTGTACGCCTGAGTTTCGAACCGAGAATCAACTACTATTTTGGATACAGGAGGCAGTAGTCAGTGTTCAGTAATCAGTGATCAGTTATCAGTTCGGACGGACGGCGCCCACAACTGATTACTGGTTACTGATCACTGATCACTGGGATGACTGGGCGAGTGGGTTCTTCACTCGCTTTCGGGATCCGCCTCGTTGAGCAGCCGTGCCGCTTCTTCCGGGGGGGTCGGGTTGATGCTGTAGCCGGATCCCCATTCGAAGCCTGCCAGGCGGTTGGAGCGCGGCGCAAACTCGAAATGCCAGTGAAAGTCGTGCTCGATGGTCGACCAGTAATCCGGACGGCCGGGGCGCGGGTGCACGTTCGGGGCGGTGTGGAGGACCAGATTGTAGGGTGGATCATCGAGCAGGGTCCGAACCCTGCGGAGGAAGTCACGCAGAATCACCGCCATGCCCTGCAGTTCGTCGTTTGACGAGAGGGCAAAGTCATGATGGTGCTCCTTGGGCAGGATCCAGGTCTCGAACTGGGTCGATGCGGCAAACGGTGCCATCGCGATGTACCGTTCGGTCTCGAGGCAGATCCGTTCGGCGAGCCGCTGCTCCTGCCCGATCAAGTCGCAGAACAGGCACCGCTCCCTCCGGGTGAAGTGCTCGCGGCATGAGTTGAGCTCGTTGACAACAGCGGTCGGGATAATGGGAGTGGCAATCAGCTGAGAGTGGGCGTGACGGACCGAGGCACCCGCTTCTCGTCCTTTGTTCTTGAAAATCAAAACATACCGCAGGCGGAGGTCACGTCTGAGATCCAGTAGCCGTGCTCGATAGGCTTCGAGGACGAGCTGAATCTCCTCCACCTGCAGATCGGCGAGCTCCAGGCCGGGCTCCGGGGTCTCGACAATCACCTCGTGGGCGCCGACACCGCTTACCGTATCGTTGAGGCCCACGGCTTCTCGAACAACCTCGCCTTCGACCCTGAGGGCGGGGAAGGAATTGGCGAAGACCCGGACCTGCCACGGAGTGCCGTCAGCTTCCGCCGGGATTCTGAATATTTCCGGTTGGGTCTGTGCTTCATTTCCAGCCGCGAAGGGATCATCTCCAACCGCGGTGGGTTCAGTTGTGTCGGAAAGGACGCCCTCGCCGGGACGATGTTTGCGTTCGGGTGCGATGATCGTCCAGTGATGTTTGACCGCGCAATACCGTAGTTCGGATACGGTCGATCCTCTCTTGGACGAGTTGGTCAGGGCTTTCAGCGGCTGATCGAGATCAACCGGCGGTACGATGCCCGCCTGTTCGCAAGCATCAGCAAGATGGTGACGAAAAATCTGATCGTAAAGGGGAGCGAGCTCGGTTGGGTTGTCATCGCCAAGCCACCAGAACCAATCGGACCCTTCGGCCAGAAGCAGCGATTCCGGGCGCTCATTGCCCTTCTTTTCGATTGCTCTGCGGACGTCGGCCAGCACCTCCCAGGCGCGAGTCTTCTCGGGGTGACCGATCCAGGTCGCGAAGATCGAGTTGATCCACGAGCCGGGGTGGAGTCGGTCGAGAGTTTCGGGTTCCGCAGATTCACAGATCGCTCCGAGAGTCGCTGGCACAAGTTCCGGGCCCGAATTATTGAGTCGCTCGAAAAGTTCGCGCAGGAAGCGGCCCCCGCCCTCCGGGAAGTGGAGCCACGGGTTCTCGCCGTCCAGTGCGATCACGATCGAAGATTCCTCCGGCTCTTCGCGCGCGATGGTCGCGAGTCGCTGTGCAAGCGACTCAGCGGCTTTACCCTCGTCCTCCCACCGTCCGTACTCGAAACCGATGGCGTCCGACAGCCTGCGGTCGCGGAAGAAGAGAATCGGACCGTCATCTCCAAGACGCCACTGCTTGTAAAGCTCGCCGGACGTTTTTTCGCCGTCTCGGAGTGGTCGATCGAGGCTGCGCTCGAGGATCCCTTCGTCGGTGACCAGCCACCGCACCCCAGCCGCGTCGTAGGCCGCGATGGCGTCCGCGGAAACTGAGCCCTCTGGCGGCCAACACCCGACCGTATCAAAGCCATGTTCGCGCATGAACGAGAGGCCTTCGGCAAGCTGCCAGCGGGCGTCTTCGGGATGGCGGAAGTCCGGTACTTCAGGTCGAGGGTGGGGGGACCAGCTGGCTTCGACGATCCCGGTATCGATAAGCAACGGCATGATGGGGTGGGCGAAGGGGCTGGTGGCGATCTCTACCCCCGGCAGCTTTCCGATGCGACGCCAGAGGTCGATCAGCTCGGTGGGCTGCGCTCGCATCCATTGCGCCATCTGCTCGTGGTCGTCGGCGCTGAAGCTGCCGCCGCGTTCGGAGAGCGGTACGAGACGCTCGTCAGTCCAGGCCTGCTCACCGGCATGGGCAAGAACAAAGAGTACCTGCAGGTCGCGCAGATCCCCGGGGCCGTAGCGACTGGTGAGACGATTCTCGGAACTCGAGCTGGGTTTCCGGCTGCCGAGCTCGCCGAGCCTCGGGTAGCGGGCGAGCTGGCGTGGGTCGACGTGAAAGGCCCACGAGACAAGGGTCTCCCGTTGGTCGGCGGTGAGCTCGGTAGATGGGGTCAGCACCGATTCCAGAACCGGGTCGGTGACCGATCCGTCGGCGTATGCCAGGAGCTGCTCGAGAAGCGTGGGAACGATATTGATAACCTGACCTGTGGCACTGGTGGTGTCGATGGCACGGGCAAGGGTCGTGTAGGCGCCGCCCGCGTGAACCGCTGCCCACGGAGCGTGCGAAACACCATCAGCGGTGCGGTAGGCAGGCTGATGGAGGTGCCAGAGAAAGGAGACTGTCGCCATAAATGAAGGTCGTCAGTCGTGACCGGACCCGTAGTGGCGGCCGTCTTCCGAAGCCATCATTTCCTCGTACGCTTCCTCAGTCGAGAAAAGCATCGGCTTTTCGTTGCCGCAGGATGCGCAAATTCCGCCTGCGATTCGGATGCCGTCCCAATCGAATGTGTAGACCGGGGTGTCGCACTCCAGGCAAATAATGTAATCCGGCGCGTCCATGTCGGTACCTCCAGCTCAGACTCCATTGTCGCCTCAATCACGTCGCCTGTCACCTCTCGAAAAGAGTTGAGTTATGAGCTATGAGTTTTGAGTTACGGACATCCGGCGGTCCACTCTCATGGGAGGGTGGGCGAAAACTCAACTCTCAAAACTCAAAATTCAAAACTACAAACGACGAGGGGCGATTTGATGCCTACCCGCTATTCTTCGGGATTTCGAGGTCCAGGAGGTCGAGGAGCTCGTTCCGGCCAAGGCTCGAAATGAGGTCCTCGGTGGGCGCCACCACGCGTTCGATGAGGTCCACCTTCGATCGGATGAGCTCGTCAATCCGTTCTTCAACGGTGTTGCGGGTGATGAGCTTGAAAACCTGGACAAAGCGCTTTTGGCCAATCCGGTGGACACGATCGGTGGCCTGGTTCTCCTTGGCCGGATTCCACCACCGGTCATAGTGCAGAACCACCGAGGCGCCCGTGAGGTCGATGCCGACACCGCCGGCTAACAGACTTGCCAGCAGCACCCGTTCGTGCTGTTCGGAGTTGAAGCGGCGGACGATCCGTCCACGGTCTCGACTTTCGCCAGTGAGCACCAGGTGCTTGATCTTGCGACGATCGAGATGGCCGGACATGAGCTTGATCATCTTCACGTACTGGGAGAAGACCACGACCTGCAATCCGCCGTCGAGTGCCTCGTCAAGGATTTCGTCGAAGATCTCGGTTTTCGCCGACCCGGCGGTCCCAGGGTCCGAGCCTTCGACCAATGCGGGGTGATCGCAGACCTGTTTCAGTCGGGTGAGGAGAGCGAAGATGTGCATGTACGGGACATCGGCCTCTTCGTCATGCAGCAGCTCGACAATCTCTTTCGACCGTTGGCGGTGGATGCCCCGATAGACGGCCCTTTGCTCGGGCAGGAGGCGGCAGTAGCGAATGTCCTCGACCTTCTCTGGAAGATCTGCCAGGACCTGGTCTTTGACTCGACGCAGGGTGAGCACCCCGAGCCGCTGCCGAAGAAGGTGGAGCTGGTGGTGGGTGGGATCCCGGTGAATGGATCGGAACTCACGCTCGGAACCCAGGTAGCCCGGGAGAATCAGGTCGACTACCGACCACAGTTCCAAAAGGCGGTTTTCGAGCGGCGTCCCCGTAAGGGCAAGGCGGAACTTCGAGGGGACCTTGCGGGCGGCTCGTGCGGCTTTGGTGCGTGGGTTCTTGATTCGCTGGGCCTCATCGAAGACAGCAACCGCCCAGTCTCTTTCGATGAGATCTTCGGTAGATCGAAAAAGAATGTCGTAAGTCGTCAACACGATTCCGCCGCCCTTGAAACCTTCGAGCGAACGTGAGGGGCCGTGGAACAATCGAACGGGGAGTCCGGGAGCGAATTGCTCGAGAAGCGTGTGCCAGTGTTCGAGGACACCGCGGGGACAGACCACAAGAGTCTGCGCCTCGGGATCGCGATCCGCCAGCAAGCACAACATTCCCATCACCTGGTGGGTTTTACCGAGTCCCATGTCGTCGGCCAGCAAAGCGCCAACCCCGACCAGGTACCGGCTCCACAGCCATGCGACTCCGGCGGCCTGGTACGGCCGGAGTTGGGAGCGGAGGCCGGGCGGGCTGAGAATCTCCTGCCCCGCGTGCCCCTGGAGCACGGCTGCGAGTTCTCGGAGCTCCTCGTCAGGTCCTTCCACCGGAAGCCCCGTCTCGGCCACGAGACGAATGAAAGCAACTCTACTACCGAGCATCCCGAGATCGCGGCGGCGCTTCGGCATTTTGAATCCGAGTTCTTGTAGGAATTCCGTTTCCGGGGCACGGACGATTGTTTCACCGATTCGGGTGAAGCCACTTTCGATCAGAACCAGTGCTTCGGGCCAAGAGATCTGGGTGTCGGCAGCCTCGTACCTCGGCCTCACCCGGACTTTTCCGTTGGGAGTGTATTCGGCCTCGAATGCGGTCGGCGTCGGCAGCTGTGGCTGTCGAAAGGTTGCCAGCTGTCCTTGCGGCAGGTACCAGGAGTGTTGCCTGAGTTGCGGATGATCGAGATTGAGGAACCTCAGGGCCTCCTTACCCTTGAGTACCCGCCGGCCCTGGCGGTGAAACGGCACCAGCGGAGTTGCCGGATCGAGGAGGCGACAGAGATGGGAGCCGATTCGAGCCCACCGGCCGTGGATGCGGCCGTTGAGGTCTGAACCGGTGAAGACCTGGCCGGAGCCGAAGCGATAGCCCGGTTCGAGAATGATGCCTTGTTCGTCCCAGGTCGAGGTGAGGACCGGCCGAAGCCGCGCCTCTGAGAGTTCGAGATCGGAGAGCTCCCCTTCGAGTCGGATGGTTGGCAGCGAACGGAGCATCGGCAAGGCGCCGGGAAGGTTCGATGCCGTAAAGAAGACGAGCCGGGTGTCGCCGGATGGTAAGGCGATTCGAATTTCGACGTCGTTCCCCTCGAGCCGCGCGATCGCAGTGCCGGTCTTTTGCAGCGAGAGCTGCAGCTCGAGCGCAGATCGGAGATCGTGGCCGGTCAGATGACTGAGATCGACCCGTTCTGCCGCCGATCGGCCGGGAGAAATGAATGGGTGACGGGAGTTGGCGCGCCACATTGCCCCGGGGCCCAGCCGCTGCATCGTGGCTCGGATGTCGAGCCATTGGAGCAGCGTCGCGGTGGCGTGGAAGCACGGCATGTCCCGCTCGCCGCAGACCGAGCACGCACATGAAGGGAAGGTGCTCTTGCCGATTTCCGAGATACGAACCGTCGAAGCGGGTGACGTGAGTTCGGACTCCAGATCCTCCCCGGTCCAGGTGATTTTCGCCACCCTGTGGTCCTGGTAGAGGTGGTAACCGCGTTCCGCGATTCCGCGCGGCAGCTTGCCAAGCACCTCCCCGGTGTGGATCTCGAACAGTCCTGACCGGGAACCGTGCTTCCGGCCGGGTGTGGGATCGGACGTCATAGCCCATCAATATAGCAGGATCGTCGTCGACTTTCTCTCCCTTTTTTGGGGTGTTTGGTGACGGAGACCCCTATCTCTGGCCTCATCGCAATGGGCGGGTGCGAAGTGGACCTGAGAGGGCAGCAAAAGCGATGGCGAGGACGACGCCGACGGCTCCGGTGCCATACCAGAGCGTTTGCGGACCGAAAGCCTGATAAATGGCCGTCCCGACGATCGGACCGAGGACAAAGGCGGTGGAGAAGGCGAGGGTGTAGACACCCATATAACGCCCTACCGAGCCGGCTCCGGCCCGCTCGGCGACGACGGCGTTGGTAATTGGCATCGAAAGCATCTCGCCGACGGTCAGCACGACCATGAACCCGACTGCCGTCATCCATCCCGGCCCGAAGGGCAGAATTGCGAGTCCGCCGCAGACCAGGAAAGCACCGAGGCCCACGATTCTCATGCGGTCGAGGTTTTCAACCGCCCGGATGAGCAGCATCTCGGTGAGCACGATGATCAACGCGTTGAGAGCCAGAAGCAGCCCGATACTGCGCTCCGTCAGTCCATAGAAGGACCGTAGATAGAGCGGCGCCGTCGACCAGACCTGGAAAAATGCCATGCCGAGCACGACCAGTAGCAGCATGAACCCGAGAAACGGCAAATCCTGCCATGGTGTACCGTCCCGTCCTTTGGCCTGCCCGCGATCGGCGGCCCCAACCGGGGCATCCGACCTGATCGTTGCAAGGAGCATGGCGGCCGCGGCCCAACAGGTGACTGCATCACCAACGAAGATCCAGACCCAGCCGTAGACGGCGAGAAGGCCTGCGGCAGCCGGGCCGATGGCCATGCCCAGGTTGGCCGCAAGGCGGATCAGCGCAAATGCCCGGGCCCGGATTTCTGGTGAGCTCCGGTGCGCTACAGCCGCCATCAGGGCCGGCCTGAAGGCGTCTGAAATTGCCGCCAAAACCAGTACGCCGCCAGCCAGGGCGGCAAAGCTCTCGAGCTGTGTGAAGGTAAGGAAACCGAAACCGCTGGCGATGAGAGACACCTGCTGCACCCGGACCGGATCCACCCGGTCGGAGAGCCAGCCACCGATGAACGACCCGGCCATCGAGCCGAGGCCAAAGCAACCGATGACGAGGCCGGCGTCGGCAGCTGTGAGTTCGAGGTCCCGGGTCAGGTAGAGAGACAGAAACGGCAGCACCATGGTGCCGGCACGGTTGACCAGTAGAGCGCCGGCGAGGAGCCAAATCTCTCGCGGGAGTCCGGCATAGGCGGCGCTATAGGCGGCGATCACGGCTCGGAGCGGCTTCATGATGGTCCTCTTGAGCTGTGGAGTATAGCCCGCACAGAGTAGCGGCCTAACAGCAGGCGTCATCCGCTCCGATCATCTCTCTTCGGGTTCGTCAGATCGAGCATTTCGCAGCTGAAATATTTAAATTAGAAGAACTGAGTTCGTTCCTTTCCTCATCAGAAACTCGGTAATGAATGGCCCCGGGAATTCTCCCGGGGCTTTTCAATTTCCATCCGGCTCCGCGTCCGGCTACGCCTTGACAAGCCCGCCCTCTCGCCCAGATACAAGATTCAAGATCCACCCGCTTAAATCCTCGGGCTCACTTGTCAAGTCC
>JACXWA010000075.1 GCA_014764485.1 Candidatus Sulfomarinibacter kjeldsenii | reverse complement strand
ATCGCAGCTTTCTTCTGCCAACGACGAAAGAAACGCGAATCAAATCCTAATCTGACAGAAAAACACCAATGAGACTCTTGGCGATCTTGGTGGTCTTGGTGGTGAAAACTGGCCGCGAGCGGGAAGGTTAGTCGGTATCGATTTGATCGGCGCGAGGCGGAACCGGGTCGTAGCCGCCGGAATGAAAAGGATGGCATTTGAGGATTCGTTTGATCGCCAGCCAGAAGCCCAGTAACCCATGCGTCTCAATGGCTTCCGCCGCGTAAACCGAGCAGGTCGGTTGGAATCGGCAGGCCGGCGGCATGAACGGCGAGATGAACCGTTTGTAGAATCGGGCCGGTGAAGCGACGACGCGCCAAAAGGTACTCATATGACTGGAGTATTCTACTCGCTAACAGGAGGTGATCCATGAGTCAGAAACGAAGTGTTGTTTCCACCACCGAGGCGCCCGGAGCGGTCGGTCCCTACTCGCAGGGTATCGCCACCGACGGATTCGTCTTCACTGCCGGTCAAATACCGGTCAACCCAGCGACCTCCAAAATCGAGGCCGAGACCATCGAGGACCAGACCCGTCAGGTGCTTTCGAACGTCGACGCAGTTCTGCGAGCCGCCGGTAGCGGTCTTCACCGGGTTATCAAGATGACGGTTTTCATGACCGATCTGGGGGACTTCCAGGCGATGAACGGAGTCTACGCAGAGTTCTTTCCCTCAGACCCGCCAGCGCGTTCCGCGGTACAGGTCGTAGCACTCTCCGCCTCAGCAGCCGCCGGCGGGTTCGGATTTCGGAATTCCCATCCACCTTCCGTGTGGAGTTTTGGCATTTGGCTGAGTGGGCGGCATTCCGAATTCCTAATTCCTCATTCCTAATTCTTCATTCGTTGCTATGATCAGCCGGCTCTGATCGGGGGGAATCGCCTTGTCGCATGATTTGGATTACGCCGAGGTCGGACTGAAGGTCGGCCTCGAGGTTCACCAGCAGCTGCTCACCGAAAAAAAGATGTTTTGCCAGTGCCCGGCCGGACTCTACACCGACAATCACGACGGTTCGATCCTCCGTCACATGCGGCCGACCCTGTCGGAACTCGGCGAGTACGACGGCACGGCATTGATGGAGTTCAAAACACGCAAGAACATCATCTATCTCCTCCACACCTCGAACGTGTGCACGTACGAGATGGATGACACCCCACCATTTCTGGTCAATCCGCAGGCCATCGACATCGCCATTGAACAGTGCCTGATGCTCGGCTGCGACATCGTCGACGAGGTCCATATCGCGCGGAAACAGTACCTCGACGGCTCGATTCCAACCGGGTTCCAGAGAACCGCGATCGTCGGCGTCAATGGACGCCTCCCCTTCCGCGGTCGCGACCTCGGTATCACCCAGGTCAGTGTCGAGGAGGATTCCTGCCGTGAGGTCTCCGATCGAGGTCACCTCATTGTGTGGCGCACGGACCGGCTCGGCATGCCTTTGATCGAAACCGTTACCGACCCTGATCTCCGCACCCCGGAAGAGGTCGAAGAAGCGATCCTCCTGGTTGGTCGCGTGTGCCGCTCCACCGGTCATGTCCGGGTTGGGCTCGGAGCGAGCCGCCAGGACATCAACGTCTCGGTACGAGGTGGGCGCAGGGTCGAAATCAAAGGGGTGCCGAAGGCGGGCTGGGCGCCGGCCCTGGTTCACGGCGAGGCCGTGCGGCAGGTCAATCTGCTCGCCCTTCGCGACGAACTGCACCGTCGAGGTCTCCGACTTTCTTCCGATCTCACGATTGAGCACCGGGATGTGACGGAAATTCTCACCGGTTCTTTCCTCGAGGCACTGAGCCAGACATCCTGGGAACGGTACGTTGACGATGGCGGACGCCGATCCGAGCTCGAACGCGGCTCCGGCGCCTTCTGCATCCGCGCGATCCGCCTCAAAGGCCTTGCAGGCACCCTTGGCTGGCCGACCCAGCCCGATCGGACGTTCGCAGACGAGCTCCGGGGAAGGGTGCGCGTCATCGCAACTCTGGACCAGGCACCGATCCTCCTTCACTCCGAGGACTGGCCGGCCGGCACCGAGGCCGAACTCGAGTCCCTGCGCGAATCGTTGGGCTGTACCGAGGAGGATGGGTTGGTGGTCGTATGGGGAGCCGAGGAAGACACTCTGACCGCTGCCGAAGAAATTCGCCTCCGCTACGCCGACGCCATCGACGGCATACCGCACGAGACCCGACAACCTTTTGAAGACGGCAGCACCGACTTTGAGCGGATCCTCCCCGGCCCGGACAGAATGTATCCGGATACCGACAGCCCACCCCAACGGATCACCCGCGATCGGGTGGACACACTGAGGGCCCCGCTGCCGGAACCGCCGTGGTCCCGAGAGGAGCGCTACTCGGATGCCGGAGTACCGACGCCGGTCATCCACTTTCTCATCCGTCGCGGCGGCGCCCGCCTCGTCGACCTGGTAGTCAAAGAGTGCGGTGCGGATCTCAGCCGGGCGTGTTTTTTCTTTGGTGAGCGCGTCAAGGGCCTGCGACGTGCCGGCGTCCCGGTGGACGACGTTCCGGACGAAGGCTGGTGCGACCTCTTTCACCTCTTCGGCCGCTACCCGGCGACCTGGCACGCGTGGCAGGATCTCACCGATTGGCTAGCCGCCAACCCCACGGCTGATCTACAGTCCGAGGCCGAACTCGCGGGTTTTGGGCACCCCCCAGAAAATTGGCAGGACACTGTGGCCGATCTGGTCGGAGACACGACCACAACCGATGACGACAAGCGTCCGGGCCATCAGCGGTACGTCATGGGACTTGCGATGGACGAGCTCCGAGGCCGCGTACCGGCGTCGGACGTAGAATCCCGGATCCTGGACCTCGTTACCGCCCAACTCGAGTCCGAACCCGGATGATCGGAGAGCAGCATGGCTGAATCAGGCCACGACAAACTCAGAGGCTACCGTGGGCGCGCCCGCGCCCGTCTCGAGGAACTGGGTGTCAAGGTATGGTCGGACGTTCGCCTGGTGAACTCGGCGGGAAGCGTCTTCGAGGGCGTGATCTTGCCGAGATCCGGAACATTTGACGATCTCCACATCGTGCTCAAGCTCAAGAACGGCTATAACGTCGGAATCCACGTCGACCGCGTCGATTCTGTTGAGGAAGTCGGCTACAAGGAGGCCGTTTATAAGATCCCGGAAAAGGAATTCCCGAGCCGCCCGGATCTGCCGAAAGTGACCCTTCTCGGTACCGGCGGCACGATCGCTTCGCGGCTCGACTACCGAACAGGGGCGGTTATTCCCGCCTTCACCCCGGGGGAGCTGTACGGCGCCGTGCCGGAACTGGCTGACATCTGCAACCTGACCACCAAAAAGATTTTTGGCGTCTTTTCGGAAAACATGGCCTGGCCGGAGTACAAAATTCTCGCGGAGAATATCGGCCGCGAGATCAACGCCGGCGCCGACGGAATTGTTGTCGGTCACGGCACGGACACAATGGGGCACACGGCCGCGGTGCTCAGCTTCATGGTGCAGAACTCACCGGTGCCAATCGTCCTGGTCGGCAGCCAGCGGTCCTCGGATCGGCCCTCCTCGGACGCCGCTCTCAATCTGATTCACGCCGTACGCACAGCGGCGTGGGCGGACACGGCGGAAGTGCAGATCTGTATGTTCGGACCGACGTCGGACAGCTACGCCCTGCTCCATCGAGGCACCCGGTGCCGAAAAATGCACTCTTCCTATCGCAGTACGTTCCGGACCGTGGGCGATATTCCTCTGTGCATCGTCGAGGACGACGACTTCAAATATCTGACCAACGACTACCTGCGCCGCGATCCCGAGCGCGAGGTCATGGTCGATACCGCCCATGACGATCGCGTCACAATCCTCTATTACTACCCGGGGATGAAACCGGACCTGGTCGACGCGCTGGTAGAAAAAGGTTATCGCGGAATTGTCATCGCCGGCACCGGTCTCGGGCATGTCAACAGCCCGCTCTATCCGGCCCTCGAACGGGCGATCTCGAGCGGCGTCCACATCGTCATGACCGTTCAGACCCTGTGGGGATTCGCCCAGATGTACGTCTATGATACCGGGCGCGATCTCCTCGATATCGGAGTCGTACCCCTCGACAACATGCTGCCGGAAACCGCTCTCATGAAGCTTGGCTGGGTCCTCGGTCACACCGATGATCACAGCGAGGTGCTGGCGATGATGCGGAAACCCATCAACCGTGAAATCACCGAACGAGAGCCGCACAACGGGTACCTGATCCTCCAGGGTGGGTTGCCCGAGACGGACGAGTTCATTTCAAGCCACTGGAAGTGAGTTAGCCCGTGCTTCTCGCCACCTCGCTACTGCGGGGACCTCAGTTCTTTAAACGCACATTCTGAGGCCGCACCCGGCGGCCGACGATATCGAAGGGTTCCTGCACAAGGGAGAGGACCGCGGGCTGAAAGAGCGGAAGGTAGGCGTGGACCGCACCAACCTCGGCAAGAACGAGCTGGAGAAGCTCGAGCCGCGTCTCCGACCTCGTCTCATGCGCAGCTTCCTCGATCAGGCGGTCCAGCTCAGAATCGCTCACAGCCGCTGCGTTGAAGCTCCCGAGTCCGCGAAGGGGTTCGCGGCTGTGAACTACGGCGTCGAGGAATGGGGAGGCGTCGGCAATGTTGAAGTTCCAGGAGAAAAGAAAGAGCTCGTTCTCGGCCGTTTCCAATCGGTGGTAATAGGACTCGTACTGATGAAGTTGCGGTTCGATCTCGATCCCGACCTCTGCCATCGAGTCTACGAGAGGTCCGACCACCGACTCGTAGCGCTCCTGATAATCGAGCTTCAGCCGGGTCCCGGGGGCGAATCGAGCGTCGGCGAGCAGACCTCTCGCTCTGTCGAGATCTCCGCCGTGCCGCCGATGGGCCGGGCTGAATCCGAATACCTCAGGAGACACCAACGAGGTCGCCGGCGTCGCCAGCCCAGAGGAGTAGATCTCAGCAACCAGTTTCGAGCGGTCGATCACGTCGTCGATTGCCTCGCGCACCCTGAGATCGTCGAGGGGCGGCCGGGTCACGTTAATGCCCAGATACGTGGTGGCGACAGCGGGCAGTGCGACCACCCTCCAGGATTGGACCGCCTCATGGTCCTTCACATAGCTCGAGGTCACCGATGCCACCACATCCAGCTTCTGATTGTGGAGGAGTTCGGCGAGCTCTTCACGCACAGACACGAACTGAATCGTCACCTCATCGAAGTCCGGCGCCCGCGCCCAGTAGTCGTCCCAACGCTCGAGAACAACCGGTCCCTGGATCGAACCTACCCGCCATTTGTATGGCCCAGTGCCAACCGGGTTGGCGGGGTTGAAGTCGCGAGGCACGATGGCCACCGACTCGAATCGCGTCAGGAGCAGCGGCGCAGGTCTGGCGGTCGTAATCTCAATCGTTCGTTCGTCGCCCTCGAGCAATTCGACCCGTTCGATTTCATCGAGCTGATGACCGAGAACTCGGCTCGCCCGCGCTCTTTCGATCGACGAGACGACATCCTCGGGCGTCAGTTTGCTGCCGTCGTGGAACCGAACCCCGTCGCGAACATGAATCCGCCAGGTGAACTCGTCCGGCGTGGTCCAACTATCGGCCAGGCCCGGTTTGACGGGTTGTCCCGGCTCACAACGAACCAGGGTCTCGTATAGCGCTGACAAGACGAGGGTGGTCACGGCATCGCCGTGCGCGTGGGGGTCCATCGTCACCAGCTCGTGTGGATAGGCCATTCGAAGACTTTTCACTGGCGGTGCCTGAGCGCAGGCAGAGGCGAGGATCACCACCACCACAGTGAGCAAATTCCTGGAATGACCTTTCATCGTTAGCGCAGCATCATACACTCGCTTCGCGAATTAGGAATTAGGAATGCCAACCTTTCTCCTTCTTGAATTTCGGATTTCGGATTTCGGATTTTTCTGTTCGAGCCGGGACCGCGATCCTTTCACGGCAGGGCGATGGCAAATCCGAAATCCGAAATCCGATATCCGAAATTGACTAAACAATCTTATTGGTGAGTGTTCCGACACGTTCAACGTTCACATCAACTGTATCGCCTGGGTGGAGCGGGCCGACGCCCGACGGGGTTCCGGTCATGATGACGTCGCCAGGTTCGAGGGTCATGACCTGGGTGATGTAGGCGATGAGGAAGGCCGGGGAGAAGACCATCTGCTGAGTGTTTGCCTTTTGCCGGAGCTCGCCGTTAACCGTACAGCTGACCTCGAGCTCACCGATCTCTTCTTCACCTATGCCGGATACGATCCACGGCCCGAGCGGACAGAACGTGTCGAAGCCCTTGCCACGGGTCCACTGGGAGTCGGCCCGCTGGAGGTCGCGGGCAGTGACATCGTTGCCGCAGGTGATTCCGAGGACCTGCTCCCATGCGTTCTCCTGCCTTACCGCCCGGGAGCGGCGGCCGATGACCAATGCCAGCTCGCACTCGTGCTCCACCTGCGATGAAAGCTCCGGCAGAACGATCTCGGCGCCGGGTGCAATGACAGAGGACGGGGGTTTGAGGAAAAGCAGCGGCTCCGTCGGCACGTCTGCTCCGTGCTCCGCGGCGTGGGCCGCGTAATTTCGCCCGACGCAGACGATTTTGCTCGGTGTCGCCGGCGCGAGCAGAGGCAGATCATCAAGGAATCCAAGCGCTTCCGCCACCTCGAGCGATCCAAAGGGCCCATCCGAAAGTCGACGAACCTGACGATCTTCAACTACACCCCACGTGGGGCCATCCTCTGTTGATACGCGAACGATGTGCATGTCATCTCCTCCGTTTCAAGCTCAGTGCCATCTTATGCGGCTCCCCATGT
>JACXWA010000002.1 GCA_014764485.1 Candidatus Sulfomarinibacter kjeldsenii | reverse complement strand
TTCGCGCTGGGTAACGCTCAAGTGTGTTGTCGCGTTGATGGCCTACGCCGTTGAAGCGAGATTGCCTCGTTTGTACCCGCAGAAGCCAGTACCGCCCACCCACCCAGTAATCAGTGATCAGTGATCAGTTGTCAGTTTGAGAGTCCGGGGTGTTGGGTGGCTGGGACTGATGACTGGCTACTGATTACTTTTTCCATTGTCAGGGATGATCGATATTCGCAGGATCGCTCCGACCAGCAACGCGGCGCCGACCCACTGCCAGGGCCCGAGCACGGAATCGTTCACCAGGTAGTCGAGCAGGACCGCCGACAGGGGGAGGCAGAGCTCGCAGATCGTGGCGACGCTCGCCCGCACCCGGGTGAGGCCGTAGTAGTAGAGGAAGATCGCGCCCGAGCCGGTCGTCAGAGAGATGATGAGGATCATGACCCAGTTGGCCTCGGTCACCGTGGTGAATGGGAGGCCGATGCCTCGGATTGCGAGGTAAAGGAGCGTCATCGCCGTGGTCATCCCGTAGCGGGCGAAGGTGGCGTCCCTGAAGTCGAGTGAGCCCAGGAGCATTTTCCCGAGCACTGTTGCGGCGCCAAAGGCCCCTGCGGCGACGACGGCGAGGAGAGCGGCCTTCAACGAAATTCCATCGGCCGCCTCTGCCGGGGTCGAGAGCCCGAAGGTGAGGAGATAAGCTCCGCCCAATGCCACCACCGCAGCTGCCAGGAAGCGGGCGGACACCCTCTCGCCGAGCAGGACAGCTGCCAGAGCCAGAGCGAAGACCGGCTGTAGTTTCTGCAACAGCACGACGACGCTGAGCTGGTTGAAGTTGACCAGGAAGAGGGCCTTGATGATCGCCAGCGTGCCGAGCATGCCGCCGGTGAAGGCGACTAGAGCGAGCGCGAGCCAACCGCGAGCCGGCATCGCGCGGAGGCGGCTATAGCTGCGCCACAGGAAGGGCTGCATGAGGGCAAAGGGAATCGCGTGCAACAGGAAGACCACGAATGGAACCTGGAGGTTGGCGAGTCTGGGAGTGAGGACGACGCCATCGAGGCCCCACAGCGCGGCCGACAGGCAGATGAGCGCGGCTCCGACGGAGGTGGCGCGACTCTTCACTTCGACACGTGCCTGATTGCCACCAAGAATTTCGGGCACGGGCGCGGACTCGGGCGCGGGAAACTCAGAGCTCGACTCCCATGGGTTTCCGCAGGACCAGGGCTACGACCATCGTGAGGACGAAGAACACAACCATCCACGCGAAGGCCCATTCGAAATCCCAGCCGAGGATCCCTACCGAGCCCTCGGCATAGCCGAGGGTCATGGAGTGAACTGCTCCACCCTCATCAAGCGGCGGCTCGGACGGCCACTCGAGCTGGCCCATAAAATTGCTTGGCGGCCTCTCCGGCGACAGCCGGATCAACTCCTCGGTCGCCCGGATGCTCTTCGAGAATTTGGTCCCATCGACGTTGATAGCGAGATCCCAGTCGCCCCAGTCGTCGACCCCGAGGCGCCACGTGATTTGGTGGAGCGAGGGAATCCATACCGGGTCCATCGCCGCGTGAAGCCCAGGGGGCATTTCGAGCGAGAACTCAGGGCGCCGGCCCGCCTCCACCGAATCGGGTGCGAGCTGGACGGTGAGCAGCACTTCCTCTCCGGGCCGTAAACCGCGGAAGCCGTAGAACTGGTGAAGCTGGACCATGACCAGCACCAGCGGGGGCAGGATGAAGATCATCGGTTTGAGCGCCAGCGCCTGATAATGGAGCACGTGACGCAGGATCTCCCCCTGGGCACGCATGATGGCGCGGAGATCATCGTTGAAGAGGCGGATTTCGAAGAGGCCGGCAAAAATACGCCGTTTGACCTCGGCGATGCGTTCCTGGTTCGAGGTCTTGCCGAAGACCCAGAGGGCGAAGACGCCGACGGGAATCGACCACACCAGGATTCCGACGAATGCCGGCAGCCCGATAAAGGGAGACTGCAGCAGGTCGAAGACCGGGCGCAGGAGATCGTTGAGGAGCTTCATAGAGGCTGTGACGGTCCCTTCTACGACATGTAACCGAGGCCCTGGAGACGCTTCTTGATCTCCTCCTCGGAATCGGCGTCCTCGAGCTGCGCGAGCTCTTTTTCGAGCGCGTGGGTGATGAACTCCTCGGGCGACGAGTAGCCGGCGATCTCGGAGAAGCGGCTGATCCTGTCGACCAGGCTTTTCTCGAGCTTGACCTTGGTGAATCCAAACATGATGGTCTCTCCCTTTAACTTCGTTTGAAGCGATCTTTGTCGACGATCGGCGTGCCTTCCATGTGTGCCAACGGCCTGATCCCGAAGAGGGTCAGGGCGGTAGGGGCGAGGTCGATGATCGCCGGATCTTCGCTGTCGATTGCGTGGTTGGCGAGAAAGATCCCCGGCACCAGCCGCGGGTCGACGATGTGATCGCCGCTCCACGCCTTGGTGTTGTCGTCAAAGACCGAGCCGGCCACCACTCCGCTCGCGCAGTCCCAGGAGATCCGGTAGCCGTGGTTGTAGCCGATCAGGAGATCCGGTGCGTTGCCCTTGTATGGGCCACGATAGAGCTTGTCCGTATCGAAGGCATCATTGATGGCCACCGAGCCTTTCTCGGCGTCCATCAGGCCGTCGAGCTTGGATTTAAGCTCGGCCTTGAGGGCCTCGGCTTCGTCACCTGCGGCAACGATGCCCTGCGCCTCGCGGCCCTTGATGTTGAGGAAGATCCCCACCAGGCCGACGGCGTAGGCCTTGGTCCGCGACCAGTCCACCGACTGCAGCCAGGGTTCGGATGGGTTTGCTCCGTCCTTCAACGCCAGATATCCGTTCTCCATGAGCCAGGCGTTGAGGTTGACGCCGCGGCGGAACGACGTGCAGCCGTGATCTGACATCACCCACAGTACGTCGCCTTCGCCGAGGCGCTCCATGACCTTGCCGACAATTTCGTCGTTGCGCCGGTACTGGTTCTCGATGGCGTGAGCGTAGTCGGGGTCCTCGATGCCCTCGGCCGCCGGATGACCCTCCTCGGTATAGCGCCAGAACATGTGGTTGATCCGATCGGTGGCGTCGAAGACCGTGACCAACGTCCCCTTGCGCAGGCGATCGAGAGCGGTGAAGAGCATCTCCTCACGCTCATTGTCGATATCGGTGGTCTGGGTCATGAAGGTGTGGTCGTCGGTGATCTTCTCGTTCAAGGCCCAGGTGTCCTCGGCGAGGCCGAGGGTGGCATATGAACCCAGCTTTTTCTCGAGATAGGAGCAGTAGTAGCCGGGGTGGGAAATCGGCATGGCGGGTTTTTCGGGTTCAATGTTGATCGGTGAGACGTAGAGCGAGACGTGCTCATCCATCTCGGTGACCATCATTCGGCAGATGCCCGTGACCTTCATGCCCGCGATCGCCTTGAAGCTCAGCTTCACCCATTCGCTGAGAACCATCGGCTCCAGCTCGAGCGAGTCGCCGTTGACCGACACCAGGGCGCGGCCGTTTTCGCGGTCGACATCGATCTGAAGTGGGAGCGTCATCGGCGGGTTGCCTTCGAAGAATGAGTTCTCCGGGCCCTCGATTGTCCCCTCGAAGCTGTTCTCGGATCCGTTGGCCCTGAGCTCGAATTGAAGCCCGCCCTCCTGGAAGCTCTCACCACCCGGACGCGTCGTGAAGTGGAGGAAGGTGCCCTGGGTGCCGAGAAGGTCCGGAATACACATCGCCCCCAGCTGGGCGCCGTAGAACTTGTCCGGAGGGAAAGTGATCGGAACCCGGATGATGGTGCTCCAGATATTGTGCTCACCGAGGACCGTCCAGAAGGGCTTCGACTTCCGCAGCAGCCTGATTGACGGCTTGGCGAGGGGAATCCTCAGTTTGCCGAGTTTGAGGACCTTGTCCACTGAGCCGATCTCGGTGGATGAAAGCCTCGGCAGATAGGTGCGGGGGTCGCGGTCGAGGAAATCGAAGATATTGTGCTTGCCAGGATTGGTGCCGGTTGTGAAAGAGGACCAGGCGACCGGGGTAATGGAGGGAAAGGTCGATCGCAGCCGGCTGTAGCAGCCGCTCGCGGCGAGCTTCTGGAAATTGGGGAGCTCGCCTTCGGCCATCATCCTTTCGGTGATCGTCGTTTCCTGACCGTCGAATCCCAGGACGATCAGGCGCTTGACCAGGGGTTTACTCTTGGTGCGGCGGCGGATCGCGCGCCACAGCATGCGAAACGGCCACACCAGAAGTGAAGCGCCGGCCAGAAGCATGGTGACGAATATGACGGCGAAGGAGCCCAGTACAGCGAAACCGGCGCCCGGACCAATGTAGGCATCGGCCGTGGACGGCGCAGCGACTGCGATACACGCCAGCAAAACGGCAGCCGGACGGAGGCAAGTCATGCCTGAGTGATCCGACGGTTTTGTCATAAAACTCCCGAAATGAGCCGATTGGCCTCAAACCTCGATCTCTCGGTGGGTTCTCGGCCGCGGCATTGTAATATACCCACGAAGGCGGGTCCGCAATTTCCTCGCAATCCGCCTGCTGAAAACGCGGTAGATCACGGCCCTTATTCCGCCTTGCCGCAGGGAGTCAACGACAATGGCATCGATACTGAGCAGAATCGTAAGGCGACTGAAGTACGGCCGGCCGGTAGTAATTGTCTCTGGCCTGCCCCGCTCCGGCACCTCTATGGCCATGAAAATGCTCGAGGCCGGCGGCATGGAACTGGTTGTGGACAACATCCGCACAGCCGACGAGGACAATCCGAAGGGCTATTACGAAGACGAGAGGGTCAAGGATCTTGCCGAGATGAAGGACAAAGAGTGGCTCGACGGAGCCAGGGGCAAGGTGATCAAGGTTGTGTCCTCACTCCTCAATTACCTGCCGGAGAGCAACGCCTACAAGGTTGTGTTCATGCGTCGCAACCTGCACGAAGTCCTCGCGTCGCAGGCAAAAATGCTCGACCGGAGGAGTGAAGCGTCCCAAACCGACGACCAGGCATTGCTCACGATGTACGAATCGCACCTGGAGAAAGTCCAGTTCCAGCTACGATTCCGGCCGTATTTCGAAGCCATTTACCTCGACTTTGCGAGTGTCGTTGCCGGGCCTGAGCGGGAGGCGCGGCGCATCGCCGCCTTCGTCGGCGGAGGTCTCGACGTCGATCGGATGGCGGCCGCGGTGGATGGCTCGCTCTATCGCAATCGCCGTACCGCTGACGGCGCGGTAGCGGGCCAGGGATAGGGGTCAGGTGTCACGGTGAGATTGATAGGGCGTCCGCACGCAGCTCTCGGACTGGCGCTGGCGGTGCTGGTTCTAGGTATGACCACGGTTGTCGTCTACCGGGCCGAACCGCAATCTTCCGGCACAGCCCAAACCTTGCCCGCTTTTCCGACTGAAGGCCCCTTTCACTACAAAGTCGAGTATCTGGGCGTCACCTGCGGCCACATGACCGTCGAGAGCCGTCTCGAGGAATACGAAGGCCGGCCCGCCTACCATGTCGTCATGACTGCCTGCAACACGAGGTTCTTTAACAAAATCTACCGTGTCGACGGACAGATCGACTCGTGGGTCGACGCGAAAACGATGAGCACCCTGGCGTATGAGAGCGACATCACCGAGAGAGGCCGGCGAAAGATCAGGAGATATCGGGTCGACTATGAAAAAGGCGTCGTGAGGGCCGAAAAATACGGAAAGTTTAAAACTGTTCCCTACGAGGGCGAAGTGGCCCTCGACCCGCTGGCCTACATTTTCCGGGGAAGGGTGCTGGCCGGAGGTCCGGGTTCAACATTTGACCTCAACATCCTCACTGACCACGGTGTCACCGCGACCGGGACTCGAGTCGGCGACCTCAAAAAAATCAAGACCGCGGACGGCAAGAAGAAACTCCTTCGAGTCCAGCCGCTTACTGCCGACGGCGAGATGTTCTCGCGCAAGGGTGAGTTCATCTATTGGATCGACCCGGACGTGACGAGGCACCTCTACCGGCTCGACTTCAAGCTCCCCTTTGGCCGCCTCCTTGCGAAGTACACCGGACCCGCCGATGGACCGGTCGACCGCCGGACGGAAGCGGAAAAGGCCGATCCTGGGCCGCCGGTCGAACAGGAATCAGAGAAACCTAACTGACGCCGAGAAA
>JACXWA010000117.1 GCA_014764485.1 Candidatus Sulfomarinibacter kjeldsenii | reverse complement strand
ATTTTCTCGTTCGTATCCTGGGGCTCACGCCCCAGGCTATGTATCTGTCGCCGCTCCGCGGCTCGGGATCGCATGACAGCTTTTCGTCAGGACTTGACAGACTTCTAGCCGCCACCGAGCGGGCCGGTTGGATATTGAATCTAGCATCTGGGCAGTCGGAGGGGTGGGTGCATCTTGCATCGGGTCGGGTGGGCGGGCGCGTCAGGGCAGCGTGCCGGTGTACCCCGAACGCGTGGTGGCCTGAAAACCGTCCACAGTGACTTCGATGGTGCGCCACTTACGTGCACCGACACCCGACGTTTCGAAGGTCAGGATGTAGCGCGACGACAGCTCCTCCAGGAGCTCGTCGACCACCTGCGGCATCTGCTCGGCTTGCGGAATCCGGCGATAGTGGCCGCCCGAGGCATCAGCGATGAGGGTCAGGATCTCTTCGAAGGACGGACCATCAGGGGAAGCCAGCGCCGGCGGAGGCTCGACTCCGAGGACATATATCGGGGTCTCGATTCGGTGCGCAACCGCCGCCGCCTGATCGGCATCAATTGTTGACGCATTGTCAACACCATCGGTGAGCAATATCGCCGCCCGCCGATGGTGGCGCGCCTTTTCGAGGACCTCGGGCACTCGCAACACCATGTCGTAAAGAGCCGTCGTGCTCCACGGTTTGAGGGTCTCCAAGACTCGGGGCAAGAGGTACCAACCCATGCCGAAGGGAAATCGCTCCATCACCCGATCGTCACCAAAGGTCCACAGTGCGAGCTGATCGTCCGGGCGTCGGTGTTGCAGAAAGGCCATGATGAGCTGTTGGCTTCCGCTCATCTTGCGACCCATCATCGAACCCGAGGTATCGAAGATAAAGCCGAGGCTGATCGGAAGGTCGGTTTCCAGATCGAGGTCGCGAATCGGGACCTCGAACCCGTCGACGTAGAGCGTGAAACGCTTCGGCGCTACACCCTTCACTACTCGGCCCGCTTTGTTTCGCACAGTGACCGGGACGACAACCGCGTTGACATCGACACGTCCCTCGTACTGCGCTTCGACCGGCTCGCTCCCCATACATATTCCTGCTAACAGGATCATTAGGAGGGCCCGGTGTTGCGTCACGCGTCGATTCCGCCGTCGTCAATCAGAGCATCGCGAACTTCTCGCCCGCAAGCTGTTCGATACCGGTCACCGTAACTATCTATAACGGTGGTGCTTTCATCGAGGTCGATGCGCAGGACACGGTTCATCGGCAGGAAAAATGTGGTCGGCCCTATCATCCGTTCGCCACCGACCTTCTCCTGGCGCAACCAGTCCTCCACTGAGTCGAGATCGAGACCTCGAACCACGACTCCCACCCCATCAAGCCGCACCAGCAGCCCCCACATCTTTTCGCGCGGGTTGCCACAGTGGAGAATGACCAGCGAGCCTACTTCGATGCCGTCCACCATTCGAGATTATCAGCTTTCGTAGGAGGCAATCGACTCGGAAAGTTCAATCAAGACGCCACCCGCAGACTTCGGGTGGACGAAGCACACCAGACAATCATGCGCTCCTTGGACCGGCTCTTCCGAAAGCAGCCGGTATCCCTCTTCGGAGAGCTGCGCCATCGCCGCTCGAACATCCGCCACCCTGAGACAGATGTGGTGCAGTCCTGCGCCCCGCCGTTCAAGGTGACGGGCAATTGGCGAAGTGTCGTCGGTAGGCTCCAGCAACTCGATGCGGGTGTCACCAACGGGTAGAAATGCGACCCGCACCTTTTGATCAGCTACCTCCTCGACACTCTGCACCTCGATTCCGAGCGACCGGTAGATTGCAAGGCCGGAGTCGATTGAATCGACCGCGATGCCGATGTGATCGAGCTCCGGTTTCTCGATCATGTCGGGTCTCCGAGGCTCTTCAGCAGCTCGCGGGCGATGACCATCCGCTGAATCTCGGAGGTTCCTTCGCCGATGGTGCACAGCTTGGCGTCGCGCCATGCTCGTTCCACCGGGTACTCCTTGGTATAGCCGTAGCCGCCGTGAATCTGCACCGCCTCCTCGGCAACCGCCACAGCAACCTCCGACGCGTAGACCTTTGCCATCGCCGACTCGCGCGTTGTCGTAAACCCGGCATCCTTCATTGTTGCCGAGCGTTGAGTCAGGAGGCGCGCGGCATCGACGCTGGTCGCCATGTCGGCGAGCTTGGCCTGGGTGAGTTGGAAGGACGAGATCGGCTTGCCGAACTGTTCACGTACGGTCGAATAGCTCAGAGCCGCATCGAAGGCGCCACGGGCAATCCCCACGGACAGGGCCGCAATAGAGATGCGTCCACCGTCGAGGACCTTCATCGCCTGCACGAATCCCTCGCCCTCATTGCCGAGTAGATAATCCTCCGGAATCCTGCAATCTTCGAGCACCAGTGAGGACGTATCGGAGGCCCGCATCCCGAGCTTGTTCTCCTTCTTACCCGGCGATACGCCCGGGCGGTCAAAAGGAACGAAGAAGGCAGAGATTCCGTGGTGGCTGCCCTCGGCGGAGGTCCGCGCCACCAAAACCGCGGCGTCGCCTACCGTCGCGTGGGTGATAAAAGTCTTGGAACCGTTGAGCACCCACTCGTCGCCATCTCTTACCGCCGTCGTCCGGGTACCACCGGCGTCCGACCCTGCTTCCGGCTCGGTCAGGCCCCATGCTCCGATCCACTCGCCAGACGCGAGCCTGGACAGGTACTCGCGCTTGAGATCATCCGAACCGAAGAGGTAGAGGTGATTGGTGCACAAAGAATTATGCGCCGCCACCGAGAGTCCGATCGAGCCGTCGGCGGCCCCGATCTCTTCAAGAATGGTGACATAGTCGATATAGCCGAGCCCGGAACCACCGTCTTCCTCCGGGATGACCACTCCGAGCAAACCGAGCTCACCAAGCTTGGAAAAGAGTTCCCGAGGAAAGTGTTGAGCCTCATCCCACTCGAGCGCATTTGGCGCGATCTCCTTGCGCGCGAAATCGCGCACCATTTCACGGATAGCCAGCTGATCCTGACCCAGTTGGAAGTCCACGCGATCCCCCTTCTCCCGCTACTGCGTCGTCTGTAGACCATCCCAGCGGACGATCTCAATACCGGTGTAATAGTGGCTGAGAATCCGGTCGAAAGTCATCCCGGCCCGCGCCAATCCGTAGGCCCCGTTCTGGCACAGTCCGATGCCATGACCCCACCCGCGACCCAGGAAGTGGACCATTTTCTCGCCGTCTGGATCGGTTCTGAGGTGCATCGCAAAGAGTGTCTCAGGCAACTCGAGGACCCTCCGGATGTCAAATCCTGTCCACTCGGTGGTCGCCCCTCCCGCACCAACCGCAACCAGACCCACAACCCTTCCGGAGCGCGACCGTTGGGTCACGGTCAGTCGTTCAAGGGTCGGCACACCAGTCAGTTTCCGGAGCTCGGTCCAACTCTTTTCACGAACCCACTCCCGCCACGCCGAACGGCGATCGGCCTCGCCGTTCCCTCCTGAGCGTTTCACCACCAGCGCGATGATCCGATCCCCGACCCGAATCCTCTCGAGCGCCGTCCCCGGCAGGACCTCGGTCGATGCGAGCCGCCGGAACCCACCGCTCCAGCGTTGCCACAGTGGCAGCGGAGACGGCAAATCCTCGCCCCGCTCGGCCCGGCGCGGGAAGATCCCTGCACCACGCGGCCGTGGTACGGCCTCGCCGCTGTCGCGCACGATGTCACCACGAAGCTCGAGGGCGGCCAACGCCGCCGCCGCCGGCCAGTTGCCGTCAAGCCCATCGGTCGGTGGATCGAATGGAATCTTGTAGAGGTCGGTGAGAAAGAGTAACCGTTCGAGTCCACCGACAGCAGGAGCGATCCCTGCGGGTGGATCGATCCCAGCGGCCGCGAGCAACGAGGCTGCGAATGCTTCGGCGTCAATCGGCGCCAGCAAATGCGCTGTTTGGCCAGTCCTCTCGAGGATCCGGGCAAGGATTGAAGCAGGGGTGGTATGCGGTTCGAGACCGAGGACCTCACGAGCGATTGCCGCCGAGAACGATGTCGCGTCCACCCAGGGGCCGGGGTCCGTAGTGCCGGTCAATGGAATCGGGCGTTCCCATGCACAGGGTACGCCGACCAGGTACGGCTGTGCGCGATCCTCAAAGAGGACCGCCGCGTCCTCGGTGTGGCCGCCGCAGGTCGAGGTGTACATGGCGTCGATCGGCTGGCCCAAGTACGCCGCGACGAGACCCGCTGTCTCCTCCACCGCCCTGTTTGAAAGCGAGTGCTCGGCACTCCTCCCGTAATAAGCCTGGCAAGCCGGGGTTGCGCACAGGTCCCAGCCCTCGTCCTCATGGTCACCGAGGTGGGCCGCAGCGTACGTACGTGCGGCCACGGCCTGAGCCTTGAGGGCGTCGAGCTCCGGAAACTGCGAAGGACCCATTTCGACCGGCACCACACCCTTGAGGTAGCTCTCCATGTTGAGCTCGTTGATGACCAGGGTCTCGTTTCCTACCGCGCGTGCCCGCACTCGACCGCGGTAGCGGCGCCAACCCCCGACTACCACCGGCCACTCTCCGGCAGGCTCGATCAGAACCTCCTCAGCACTGTTGGCGACCCCACCAGCGGCTCCTTCGATCCGCAGCTCACCCGTCGCAGGGACCGAATAGACCCCCTCGAATCCGAGCGCAGCGAGGGTTGCCGCCGGATCTGCCGGTTCCGCTGAAGACCAGCCGACCCGGACCCGGATCAACCCACCGGACGCAGATTCCACTCTCACGTCAGCGGCGGCCCCGACTGCTCCTCGAATCTTGTCAGCCGCGGCGGAAGCGTTTGCCGGATCGCTCCACGCTCCGACCTGCCACCATCTCGGGCCGGCTGCAGCGACCCTCAGCTTCAGCGGCCCCCACATCCATTCGGTGCGACCCGCGTAGGAGAGGCGGTACGCCCTTCCGGGCTGCGGCATCTCGATAACACCGGTCGATCGTTGAAGCAGCACGCGAACCAGCGGCGGATCGGTGTCCCGGTTCGGCATGACCACGGGAGCCGGTACCGTGGGCACCGCAGCTGGCATTACCGGCAACGGAGTCGCCGACGGGGATGGCAACGACGGTGGCGCAAGGGAAGGCGACGGCGTTGGAGTTGGGGTAGTGGACGGCGGTGCGCTGGCACATCCGGCGATCAACAGCACGAGCCCGAAAGCGTTTCGAAACCTCACAGGTGCAGGCCCCCCTCACGGGAGGCTAGGCGTTCAGCGCGATAGTCGCGGCCGCGGAGCTCGAGCCGACGGCACATCTCGTAAAGACGCGATCGGATGCGCGCCGAAACCCGATCCGTCAGTGATTCGGTCTGGCCCCTCGCAAAGTCAGAGAAATTGGTAGTGAAAAGGGTGACCCGCCCCTCGAGGTAGCGGGTGTTGACCAAATAATAGAGGAGGTCCATCACCCATGGTGTGGTTTTGCCGGCGCCGAGTTCGTCGAGGACCAGGAGATCAGCCTCAATCAGCGGCCGGAGGATGTCACGACTCGAGCCCGAGCCGTCGAAGGTCATTTGAATCTCCAGGACGAGGGCCGTGAAGTCGGCAAATCGACCCCGCACCGGCGGCGTCTTTTCGCGCATGATCTGTTGAAGGGCGGCAACCGCGAGATGAGTCTTGCCGGTGCCCACCGAGCCCATCAGGAGAAGACCCTTGTCATCAGCGGGATAGAGGTCAACGAACTCCTGGACAGCGCGCAGGGTCTTGGCGAGGGTCGGGTCCTCCGGGTTCCAAAGTTCGAAGCTGTCGAGCGTGCAGTGCCTATAGCGGGCGGGAATCCCAGCCTGTTCGAGGAGCCGCTGTCGCGTCCTGCCTTCAGCGCACTCGCAGCGGCGGACCAGCTCGACCCCCTCTTCTTCGATCAGGGTCCAGCCGGTACCCTCGCACAGCGTACAGGTCGTTTCGGTCGTTTCGGTCGTTTCGGTCTTCGCCATCGGCATAGTATAGAGAGGAATTAGGAATTCGGAATTCGGAATTAGGAATTTTCACCCACCCTCCCGTTTGAATTCGGATTTCGGATTTCGGATTTTCATCCAACCACCCTGATGAACCGCCAAGACGCCAAGACAACACAAAAGAAATCCTTGGTGTCCTTGGTGCCTTGGTGGTGAATACCGGGCGTCGAAGCGATTCCTATCGCTGCTCCG
>JACXWA010000063.1 GCA_014764485.1 Candidatus Sulfomarinibacter kjeldsenii | reverse complement strand
TGTCGCCACCCCGCGTGCGTCAAGGTCTGCCCGGTCAAGGCGACCTGGCAGGAGCCCGACGGCATCGTGGTCATCGACTCCGACTGGTGCATCGGCTGCCGCTGCTGCATGTCGGCCTGCCCCTACGGTGCGCGTCACTTCAACTGGTCCGAACCGACGATCCCCTCCGCGGAACTCAACCCGGACACCCACTATCTCGGTAATCGGCCACGGCCCAAAGGCGTCGTAGAAAAGTGCACGTTCTGTATCCACCGGACGCGCAAGGGGAGGTACCCGGCCTGCGTCGAGATCTGCCCGGTCGGCGCGCGCAAATTCGGCAATTTGCTCGACGAGAAATCTGAGATGCGATACCTATTGCGAGAGAAGCGGGTCTTCGTGCTCAAGGATGAGCTCAACACCCAACCCCGCTTTTACTACTTCTACGCGACATAGCACGATGATCAAAGAGATTCCCGCCTTCGTTTCTGGTTCGGCCCGCCTGGTGCTGCGGGGCAACCGTTGGTATTTCGCGTGGGTCGGCTTCCTCGGCGTGTTGATCGTTTGGGGAGTCACCGCCTGGTTGCAGCAGCTTGATCAGGGGCTCATCGTCTCCAACATGCGCGATCAGGTTTCGTGGGCCTATTACATCGGCAACTTCACCTTTCTGGTGGGTGTCGCCGCGGCCGCGGTGATGCTGGTGATACCGGCCTACATCTACGACTGGAAACCGATCAAAGAGATCGCCATCTTCGGCGAGCTTTTGGCCATCTCCGCGATTGTCATGTGCATGCTTTTCGTGCTGGTCGATATGGGCCGGCCGGATCGGGTGTGGCATCTGATACCGTTCGTCGGCAGCCTCAACCTGCCCTCCTCGTTGCTCGGTTGGGACGTGCTGGTGCTCAATCTGTACCTGGTGCTCAACCTCGTGATTGTTGCTCACCTCCTCTACACCGCTTATCACCGCCGCCCCTACCGATCCAGGTTCGTTGTTCCGTTGCTCCTTTTCTCGATCCCGGCCGCGGTCGGAATCCACACCGTCACCGCCTTCGTCTACGCCGGCACCGCGGCCCGACCGTTTTGGAACTCGGCGATCCTGGCGCCGCGCTTCCTCGCTTCGGCCTTCTGCTCGGGTCCCGCGATTCTGCTGATCCTCTTCCAGATTCTGAGGCGCACGACCTCCATCCAGATCAAAAACGAAGCGATCTGGAAAATCGCCGAGCTCATGGCCTATGCCATGTTCCTCAACCTTTTCCTCTTTGGTGCCGAGATCTTCCGCGAGTACTACTCCGCGACCCACCACCTGATCCACACCCAGTACCTCTTCAGCGGTGTTCACGGCCACAGTGCGCTTGTTCCGTTCGCCTGGGCGTCGCTGATCGCAAGCGTGATTGCTTTTCTGCTCTTCCTGATCCCGGCTACACGCCGCAACCTGGTGACCCTCAACCTTGGTTGTTTGCTGATCTACAGCGGCGTTTACATCGAAAAGGGAATAGCGCTGGTGATCCCCGGGATGACCCCCGACACCCTGGGCGAATTTTACGAGTATGTACCGACCCTTATCGAGGTCCGGGTCGGCGCCGGCATCTTCGCCATCGGCTTCTTGATCTTTACATTGCTGTGCAAGATCGCGATCCCGGCCCTCCAGGAGGCGGAGGAATTTACAGGCGACGAGACCCCCAAGGCGGAGGCGGCCCTGCCGTGACTCGCCCGATCTTCGGCGGCGTGCTGGTGGGCGGGCGAAGCCGGCGAATGGGCCGTCCGAAGCAGCTGCTCGAAATCGGAGACGGCACGATGATCGAACAGGTCGTGCGCGCCCTCTCCGAAGAAGTCGATGAGGTCGTGCTGCTCGGAGGTGGCCCGGTCCCCGCGACCCTCGAGGGTCTTTCGAGGATGGCCGATGGGGACCACTGTCAGGGCCCGATGGCTGGGATCCTGGGCGCTCTACGGGCCGAGCCCGAGGCGTGTTGGGTGGCAGCCCCCTGTGATCTGCCGTTGTTGCAGGCTGCGGCGGTGAGGTGGCTCGTGGACGCCAGGAGACCCGGTTCATGGGCTGTTTTGCCGTCGCTCGACGGTTTCGTTGAGCCGTTGCTGGCCCTTTACGAACCGCAAGCCCTGGCGCTGCTCGAAGAGGCCTCCAGGGCCGAGGAATATTCGTTACACCGTCTCGCCTCGAGCTCCCGGGTCGCAACTCCCGAGCCGCCTGCGGCTCTCAGACGGTGTTGGTTCAACGCCAACACGCCGCAGGATCTTGGCGCGCTTCGCGCAGGCTGAACGTACGATCCGCAAGAACCGAAAATTGATTGCCCGTTTGCGCTGATTCGGGGGTAGAATCGCGCTCAAGAGATGCAATTGAATCGTTTCAAAAACCGCACAATCCTACAGTGCTGTGGGATCTTTCTCCGGGCAGTTCGGAGACCCGAAAGGAGAGAGCAATGAGCGACGAGCGACGCGACGATGACCGTTCTCCCAATTTCCGCAGCGTCGAGCTGGTCACGACCAACGGTGCCGGCAACGAAAAGGCCTACCCGGTGACCCTGCGAACCTTCGTGCTTCGTGATGAAGAGGAAGACGAAGACTGCAGGGTCCGCATTGTCTGGACCAAGCGGGTCGCCGACTACGTGCAGATGTTGGGGCTCGAAGTCTCCGAGACCTGATCCTCTCCACAGAATTTGTAGGAAATCGATCCTGCGGACGGGTACACTGAACCTTCGGTTCGCCTCGCGCCGCCCGAGCGGACGTGAAGACCGTTGGAGGATCGTTGAACAGAGACGAATTTCAAGAGGTGCTGGAAGCTGTCGCCGCCGGCCAACTCGGTGTCGACGATGCGATCGATCGCTTGCGTGCTCAAGGGGTCGAAGATCTCGGCTTTGCACGCCTCGACACCGACCGCGAAAGCCGAACCGGTATGGCCGAGGCGATCTTTGCACCCGGTAAGACCGACGAACAGCTTGCTGTCATCGTCGAGCGGTGCCTCGATGTCCACGGCAAGGTGCTCGTAACACGTCTCGAGGAGGAGCGCGCGACACCGCTGCTCGATCGCTTCGACCAGCTTCGATACCACTCTGCCGGCAGGATCCTCGAGGCCCGGCCGGACTCGGAGCCCATGGGACCGCTTGTCGGAGTGGTTTCCGCCGGCACCTCTGATCTACCGGTCGCCGAAGAGGCTGCGGTCGTCCTCGAGCATCTCGGACACCGGGTCGATCGGGTCAACGACATCGGCGTCGCCGGGATTCACCGCCTTTTCTCGGTCCTCGAACGCCTCCGCGCCGCGACCGCCCTGGTGGTAGTTGCGGGCATGGAGGGTGCGCTGCCTTCGGTCGTCGCCGGGCTCGTGGAAAGCCCGGTGGTCGCGGTGCCGACTTCAGTCGGCTATGGCGCCAGCTTCGGCGGTGTAGCGGCACTCCTTGGGATGCTCAATTCATGCGCCACAGGCATCGGCGTTGTCAACATCGACAACGGGTTTGGAGCTGCGACCTTGGTGCATCGCATGACCAGAGCCGGCGGTGGGAGCGCGTTGTGAGCCGGCGAGTTCTTTTTATCGATTGTGCTGGAGGAGTTGCGGGCGACATGTTGTTGTGCGCCCTGGCCGAGGTATGTGGTGACGTCTCATTCGTCGAGGAGCTGCCGGGGCGGCTCGGATTTCCCGACGTGAAGCTCACTTGGCCGGCGACACGGCCTGGAGGGTTCGCTGCCCGCCGGCTCGACGTAGACTTCGAACCAGCGAGCCACCCCCACCACCGTAATCTCGAAGATGTGGAGCAACTTCTGGATCGCTCCGGGGTGTCTCCGCACGCCGTGGACACGGCGCGAAGAGTCTTCCGCAAACTGGCCGAGGCCGAGGGCGAGGTGCATGGTCAACCACCCGACGAGGTCCACTTCCACGAGGTCGGAGCGGTGGACGCGGTGATCGATATTCTCGGCGTCTGCCTGGCGCTCGAGCGCCTCGAGGTCGATGAGGTGGTGTGCTCGGAGCTCCCGATGGGCCACGGAACGGTGAACTGCGAACATGGAGAGCTGCCGCTGCCGGCGCCGGCGGTGGCCGCGATGTTGCCGGGCGTACCGGTACGGCCGGTTGATGTCGAGGGAGAGACCGTAACGCCAACCGGGGCAGCTCTGATCACCGCCCTGTCCGACCGCTTTGGGCCCATGCCGGCCATGACGGTTGAAAAAGTGGGCGTTGGTGCGGGCTCGAGGGAGTACCCGGGACTGCCCAACGTGGTCCGTGCGTTTGTCGGTTCGGCGGTGGTACCGGCCGGAATTTCACAGACCGGAAACGTCGTCGTCGAGTGCAACATCGACGATCTCGACCCGCGGGTCCTGCCGGTGGTGATCGACCGGCTGCTCGGATCAGGCGCCCTCGATGCCTATGTCACACCGCTGGTGATGAAAAAGGGCCGGCCGGGTCATTTGATCACGGCGATAGCACCGGAGCAGGCGGTCGAGACAGTGGTCGATGTGATCCTGCGGGAAACATCGAGCCTCGGCTGCCGCACCTATCCAGTCACCAAATACCATCTGGAGAGGCGCATGGAAACCGTTGAAACACCGTGGGGCCCGGTGCCGGTCAAGGTTGCCCTTGCCGGTGACACGATCCTGCGACGGGTCCCCGAGTTCGAGGCCTGTGCCGAGCTCGCTCGTACTGCCGGCGTGCCGGTTCGGGATGTCCTCGCAGCAGCCGGCGGTGTGTTTGACGAGGAAGTGGAATAGTGTCCGACTACGAAGCTCTGACGCAGTGGTTCCGCGACGCCGGCCCGACCCTCGTGGCCTTCTCCGGTGGAGTAGATTCGACCCTGCTCGCGAAGGTCGCCTTTGATGCTCTGGCCGAGCGTGCGGTGGCGGTCACCGCGGTCTCGGCTTCGCTGGCGCCCCGTGAGCTCGACGAGGCTCGCGAGCTTGCAGCCAAGATCGGCATTGCACACCGCCTGGAGACATCATCTGAAACGGCGCTCCCGCAATACCTTGTCAACGACAACAACCGTTGCTACCACTGCAAGACGGAGCTGTACTCAATCTGTGAGCGGGTGGCCGGCGAGTTGGACCTGGCGGTCATCGTCAATGGCCTCAACACCGACGACCTCTCCGACCACCGTCCGGGGAACCAGGCGGCGGAGGAGGCCGGCGTGCGGTCGCCATTTGTCGAGCTTGGTGTCGACAAGGCAGCGATCCGCGAACACTCCCGACGCCTCGGTCTACCGACTGCCGAGAAACCCGAGCTGGCATGTCTGGCATCACGTTTCCCGACCGGGACCCCAATCTCGATTGTGGGGCTCGAGCAGGTGGCGGCCGCCGAGGATGTCGTGGCCCGGCTCGGATTTTCCCAGTATCGGGTCCGCTTTCACGGCGACCTGGCGCGCATCGAAGTGCCGGCTTCAGAAATAGTACGTCTGACTGATGCCACGACGCGTGAACAGCTTCTCGACGGCGTGAGGGCGGCCGGCTTTCGCTTCGTCACCATCGATCTGGCGGGCTACTCGCGGGGTTCGTCGAACCCGATCGCCATGGCTGAGCCCTCCGGCTAGTGCCCCGGCACGCCCTCGATCCCCGGTCGGAAGCGGAAGATGTAGTACGGCGCCTGGGAGGCGATGTGGCTCTTCGACCGCATGACCTGATCGGGGATCGCTGAGTCGGCCAGGTAGAGCCAGCCGTCGGGTCCGAAGGAGAGGGCGTCGGCCCAGCGGATGCGCGGGGTTTCGATCCAGGTTTCTAGTTCGCCCCCGGGACTCATCCGCAGCACCGCGCCGTGTTCGACATCGGTGATCCAGATTCCGCCCTCGAGATCGGCCGAGAGCCCGTCGGAGAGGGGCTTGCGGCCGAGGGCCTCGATGCGGGAGGCAAGGGCCAAATCGCCGAGAGATTTGTCGAGCAACGCCGTGGTCGGCACCCGGTAGAGGGTGTCGTGACTCATGGCACCGTACGCGAGCCACGCTCCATCGGGCGTCACCGCGATGCCGTCGATGCCGGGCTTCATCGCCGCCAACCCACCAAAGAAAGTCATTTTCTTGGCGGGTGTGCTGATGATCCAATCCTGAGCTGACACCGATGGATGGTTCTCGAGGACTCTTCGGTCGGTAGCGGTAGAGACGTCGTGAACGACTATCGCGGGGCGCTGGCGCCAGAAACTGGCGTCGGCGATGAAGACGGTGCGCCCATCCGGGCTGATCTGTAGATCCTGGAGGAAGGAACCACCCGGTGCCGCGGTGTTGTCGAAAACGTGATCGTGTACGACCTCATGAGTCAGCAGATCGATGGCCACCAGACGTGGAGTGTCGAAACCATGCTTTCCGTGATCGATGATCCACAGCCGGTGCTGGCGATCGACGGCCACGCCGAGCGGCGTTTGGAAGAGGTCATCCTGCAGCGCCTCGCTCGGGTAGGGCAAGGCGGCTCCGTCGCGAAACTCGAGTAGCTTGGCGCCCTCCGGTCGTGACTCGGGGTGGACGGTGAAAAAGCCACGACCGTCAGCGCTCATAGCCACGTTGCCGATCGGTTCGGGGTAGCTGAGGACCGTCTCGAGCTCGTTACCGGAAAGGATGGGCGCTCCAGTGACATCAGGGTATGGTTGGCCGCCGCCGTAGCGGACGCGGACCACGAATGCCAGACCCGTGACCACGATGAGGGCGATCCACAGCACGATGCGAATGACACTGCGCATATCTCATGCAACGTGTCTCAAAACCGAGTATTCCTCTGTCGAGATATTGCGCTATGCTCCCGGAACCTGGGAGGGCTCTTCATGATTGCTTCTCGCATTTTTCAGCTTCGTCATCTGGTGGCCGTTCTGGCCGTTTTCGCTGTCTGGGCCACCGCGCTCCACGCTGGAGATAAGCCGCTGACCTTCGAGGATCTGATGAAGTTCCGCCAGATCCAGGACGCTTCGATTTCCGAGGACGGCGCCTGGATCGCCTATGCGCTCATTCCCGACCGCGGAGACGGCGAGGCGGTGGCGCAGTCCACGACTTCGGACACAATCTTCCGGATTGAACGCGGCGACGACCCGGTGATCTCTGCCGATGGTCGATGGGTTGCCGCGGTGATAACACCCACCCTCGAGGAGAGCGAGAAGGCAAAGGCGGAGAAGGGCAAGAAAAACGGGGCAAAGAAAGACGACGACGAACCGAAGAATGGGCTGTCGCTGCTCGATCTCCGCGACGGCTCCGAACAGCGCATCGAAGAGGTCGAGGCCTTTGCTTTCTCCGACGACGGCCGTTGGCTTGCCTACAAACATTACGAGGAGAAGGAGAAGCCCGACAAGGACGCCGAGGAAGACCCCAAAGAGGCGACGCAGGAAGATGACAAGGACAAGAAGAAGGAGCCGGAAGTCGGCACAACCTTGAAGCTCCGCGACCTGACGACCGGCGAGGACCTCACAATCGAGCACGTCAGCGAGTTCGTCTTTGCCGAAGAGGCGCCGGTCCTGGTTTACGCGGTGTCGGCGCCGGAGGGCGAGGGCAACGGCCTCTTCGCCCGGCGGTTGGACGGGAATCGCACCTCCGACTCACCTCTCCACACAGCGGAGAACGGGCTTTACACGCACCTCATATGGGCGCGAGAGGCGACCCACCTGGCCTTTGTGGCCGCCGTGCTCGATGATGAAGGCGAGCCCGGTGACGCCGAGATCTGGGTCTGGCGGGGGAAGGGCGACGCGGAGCGGACGGCATCGCGTGATGACGCCCCCGACGGCTGGACCGTGCCGTCGGAGAACGAGCTCAGCTGGAGCCGTGACGGGCAACGCCTCTTCTTCGGTTTCAGGCCGGTCGAAGAAGACCAGGATGACAAGGACACGGGGGGCGACGAGGGCGATGACCCGCCATTCGACGCGTACGATTTCGACGCACTGCTCGACACTCGGGAGGTCGATGTCTGGCACTGGAACGACCCGCGCATCAATTCAAATCAGAAGGAGCGCTGGGAGGAACACGAGGAGAACCGTGTCTACCGCGCGGTGGTCCACATCAAGTCTGGCCGGGTGGTGGCGCTCGCCGATCTCGAGATGCCCCAGGTCCGTCCTTCGGACAACCCACGAGTCGCGCTTGGCGGCTCCGACGTGCCTTATCTCAAGGAGATCACCTGGAACGGACAATTCTCCGACCTCTATGTGGTCGATCTGAAAACCGGTGAGCGGCATCAGGTGGAGCAACGGGTCGCGAGCGGCCGCTCACGGGCCGGTTCGCTGTCTCCCGATGGGCGGTTCGTGATCTTCTACAACGACGGTGACTGGCACCTCTACGACGTCAAAAAGAAGAAGCTCGAGAACCTAACCGATGGTATCGAGGTCTCCTTTGCCAACGAGGACCACGACTACCCGATGGACCCACCGGGTTACGGCCTCTCGGAGTGGCTGGCCGACTCGAGCGCAGTCTTCATCTACGACAAATACGACATCTGGCGGGTCCCGACCGACGGCGGTCAGCCGACTTGTCTCACCGCCGGCGAGGGGCGAAAGAGCGACACAGTTTTCCGGGTGATCGACCTCGATCCGGATGAGGAAACCATCGCTCAGGATGGGCAGCTTCTGCTCGAGGCCTACCACGACCTCGAGAAGCATGATGCGTTGTTTTCGATCGGGTCGAGCTGACCAGGCTCTACGGCACCGGAAAGCACAGCCTCGGCGTCATTGCCAAGGCCAAGAAGATCGACCGCATTCTCTTCACCCGCGAGCGCTATGAAGAGTTTCCGGATCTTTGGACATCGAATACCAGGTTCGAGGATCCAACGCGTCTGACGGAGGTCAACCCACAGATCGCGGACTTCGCCTGGGGATCGGCCGAGCTGGTCGAGTGGTCGAGCGCCGACGGCATCCCGCTGCAGGGTATCCTGATCAAACCCGGCAACTACGATCCAGAAAAGCGCTACCCGGTGCTTGTTTACTACTATCGCTTCTTTTCCCAACGCCTCAACCTCTTCAACGAACCGGTGGTCAATCACCGGCCGAGCTTTCCCCTCTACGCCTCCAACGGCTACGCCGTCTTCCTGCCGGACATCCGGTTCAAGGTTGGTCAGCCGGGGTATTCGGCCACCAAGTGCCTGGTGCCGGGGATACAGAAACTGGTCGACATGGGAATCGCCGATCCTGATGCCGTCGGTCTCCATGGCCATTCGTGGAGTGGATATCAGACTGCCTTTGTGATTACCCAGACGAATATCTTCGCCGACGCGGTGGCCGGAGCGCCAGTCTCGAACATGACCAGCGCCTATTCCGGGATCCGCTGGGGGACCGGGCTCGCGCGTCAGTTCCAGTACGAAAAGTCGCAGAG
>JACXWA010000033.1 GCA_014764485.1 Candidatus Sulfomarinibacter kjeldsenii | reverse complement strand
CCGACCTCGGCCACGTTTCGCTGCCGCCGGCGGGTTCACGCCCCAGGCTAAGAATATGCCGCGCCTCCGGCGCTCAAATCAGGGCGTCACTCCGGAGGGCCTTCATGGAGGTAGTACGTCGGGTGCCAACCTATTTCAGGACGAGACAGGTCGGCGGGACTTGTATCTTGCATCTTGTATCTAGGTGAGTGGGTGGGCTTGACTCTTTTCTCCTGACAACAAAAAAGCCCGGGCCGAAGCCCGGGCTTGAATTTCTGTTGAAAACAGAATTACTGCATTGCGACCAGGGTCACGCGCCGGTTCTGGGCGCGGCCGTCCTTGTTCGAGTTATCGCCGATCGGCTTGTACTCGCCGTAGGAGATAACATTCATCCGGAACAGCGGAATACCCTGCTCCATGTTGAGGTAACGCATCACCTGTTCGGCACGCTTGTAACCAAGCTTGAGGTTGTAGCCCTCGCTGCCGATGTTGTCGGTATGGCCCTGGACCTCGATGTATGCATGGCCCTCGACAGCCTTGACAACGGCTGCGAACGCGTCGAGCGAAGCCTTGGCTTCGTCCGAGAGTCCAGACTTGTCAAAACCGAACATCACACCGTTGTCGGTAATGGTGACCTCGAGGAGGAACTCGCCCATAGCGAGCATGCCGGCAGCTTCTGCACGAGCCATCGCGTCGGCAGCCATCTCCGAAACCTCTTCAAGTTCCGCCGCGAGAGCGGCCTGATCAGCAGCCAGCTCCGAGATAGCCTTCTGGTTGCCCTCAGTCGCGTCCTGGACCTCGTGAATCTTGGTGTTGGTCACCTGGCCGAACGAGGAGATCTGCTCCTCCACATACTTCTTCGTCGCGCAGCCGGTCAGACCGACCGTCGCCATGAGAAGCAGCACCAGTGCCGGGGTAAGGGTTTTGCGCATCATCCACCTCCAAAGTTTATCGATCCTAAAAATTTTCTGTCAACGACAAGCACCGCGATACTATAACACATTCCTGAACGCAAGCAGCCAGTCGAATTTCGAGAGAAAGGCTACTGGACAAGGCATTCTGGCGCCGTCGCATCGACCTCGGCGGCACATTCCACAACCCCATCCACCAGACGCACCAGTACCGGGGTCTGCAGAAACCAGTCGACTCCCGCTGGGAGTTCGGCGAGGCGACATTCTGGACAATCAAACGGCTGCAGGTTCTCGGTCGGGTACCCGTCGCGTTCGGGCACCGAAATGGCTGTGGTCGGACGCTCGAGAGAGCCACTGAAATAGAGCGCCATCAACTCGTGGCAGTGCTCACAGTCCTTGCGGTAGAAAATGACGTACTGCGAGCCGAAAATGAGGTCATCAGGCAAGTTACTGGCCCATTTCGCGACGTCAAGCTCCGCGAATGGCCGGCCGATCCAGTCTTGATACTGGGGCATGTAGTAGCCGTCCGCAGGTAGGGAAAGAGCCGCGCTGCCCGGGGATTCAACCACCGAGCCATCAATACCGCCGGGAACGGTTGCACCGGGCGCCGAGAGACCAAAGGCTACGACGACGCTGAGAAGGCTCCAGACACCGGCGATCAGCACTTTCGAAGTCGGCAGATCCCGGGTCACGGCGAGTCTCGGCTCGCTCCGACCGAGGAGGAGTAATCCGAACAAAAATGTGACGTCCATCACAAGTGTGATCCACGGACTGACCTTGACGGCGCCAAAACAACCGCAACTCGACGCGCCCAGGAGCAGATCTCCGATCAGCACGGGCACGAAGACGGCCAGCATTGCGACACCGATCCACCGCGCGAGCGGCGGAAGCAACACCATCACCCCCACAACGATGAGCTCCGCTACAATCTCGAACCTGAGCACGAACATCAGATCGATGCCGAGCCCGCCGCACCACTTGATCAATGCCGCCGGCAGGTGGGTTGGGCTGAGATCCATCAATTTGAGCACCGCACCAATCGCCAACCACAGCGGCACAATCACCCGCGCCAGCGCGACCGCCACCGAACCCTGCCAACCCGATCGGATTTTGGTTTCCGTGTCCTGCATCCTTCTCCCCTGCTCCCTTGCTCCGCTGCTCCCCCGCAGTCAGTTGTATCGTTGAATCGCGGTGAGCCGCAGCAGTCAGTCGCCCTTTTTACAAATCGCTGACGTCGCCCCCAAGCGAGCCCCATACCTCGGCCTCGATCTCGGCCGCCCGCTGACGGGTCTTTCGAACGGCCTCATCTGCTCGCTCGAGCATTGCCTTCGCATCCGGGTCATCACTCAAGTCCTGGAGATTGATGCGGACGTTCATGGCCGCACCGAGAGCCGCTGCGCTCGCCATCCCCGCACCAACGCCGGCATCAGACGCCGAGGCGCTCATCCCCAGGTCTTTGGCGCGAGCACACAGCGCCACGATCTCCGGGCAGCTTTCGGCGACCTCAAGTGGAACCCGAGCCGCGCCAAGGGTCGCTTCCCTCACTGCATTTTCCTTGTCCGGGCCGGAAACTTTGTTGGCCTCCATCAGAGCCTGGAACGACCAGGTGTCGGCATCGATCGCGTCGAGCATGCGCTGTTTGAGGGTCTGGGCAGCGACCGCCACCTCCTCGAGCTCATTCTGGGCCTTGGCAAACGCTGCTTTCGGATGGGGCAGGTTGGCCACCATCGCCGCGAGAGCAGCACCCAACGCACCAGCCAACGCCGCAACCGAACCACCGCCGGGGGCCGCCGAGTCGCGCGACGTTTCGTCCGCAAACTCCTGCAAAGTCATCGACGCTAGAGGGCGTTCCGGCGCCAAGATGTCCTCGATGATCTTCTCTTTGGGGTCAAATTTGGAGACCTCGCTGAGGCCCAGCGATATCGCCGCAGCGTGCACGATATCGCTCTCTGGAACGCCCCGCGAACGGTTCATTCGCGCCAGGTAATAGCGGCCTGCATCGAGGATCGACCCCCTGGGGATCAGGCCGACGAGCTCTGATCCGGTCGCCCGCAGGCCCCTTTCCCGGGCGCTCTCCGCGCACGCCTCGAACGCCGTGTGAACCGGCGTGACATCGAGATCGATGAGATTCATGGAGACCTGTGCACAGCCATACTCCGGGATATACCAACCCAAACCCCGAACGGCTTTGAGCTTGCCCGGCTGCTGGACCTTCTTGCCGTCGGGGCCCGCGACCATCCGGCCATTTTCCCGAACATCGAAGGCAACCCGGTTGGCCCACCTCTTGTCGGTGACGTTGAGGTTGACGTTATACGCGACGAGAAACTTGCGAGCGCCTATGACCATCGCGCCAAACTCCGGCACAAAGTCGGCGGGCCCGTAGTCAGGGGTGAAATCGGGACTCTGAAGTTTGGTCGAAAGGGCCTCGTATTCGCCCTTGCGAATGTCGGCCAACGAACGCCGCTCCGGTCGTGTCGCAGCGAACTCGTAGAGGAAGACCGGGAGGGACAGCTCCTCCCCCACCCGCTGACCGAGCCGGTTGGCAAACTCGACGCAATCATCCATCGTGACGCCGGCCACCGGGACAAACGGACAGACATCGACCGCGCCCATACGACCGTGGGCACCGTGATGGTCGCGCATGTCGATGAGCCGGCGTGCCGCCACGACAAGTTGGAAGGCGCCTTCGATGACGGCGTCAGGCTCGCCGACAAAGGTGATCACGGTGCGGTTGGTCTCGAACCCGGGATCGACGTCAAGGAGCTCGACGCCTGCAACCGCTGCCGCAGCCCCGGCGACCTCGTTGTAAATTTCCGGACGCCGTCCTTCAGAAATATTGGGAACGCATTCGACGATCTTCATCATGCCTCCACGCCCGGGAATGCTATGCCGACTTCATACCTAACGCAAGCGTCGACATAACGATCCACCCGTCTTCCGGTTCACCACCAAGGCACCAAGAACACCAAGAAAATCCTTTGCTATCACAACGCGATATGCCGACGACTCAGGCGAATCCGAAAAATCGAAGCAAAGCCTTCTAAAGAGGCAGCAAACCATTGAAGAATTCCTTTGTGGCTTCTTGGTGGTCTTGGTGTCTTGGTGGTTCAAATGACCGCATCGCCGCGGGGAGATCGATTATTTCGCGCCAACCGCTTCGAGGTCGGCATCAACCATCATTCGCACCAGCTCTTCGAAACCGACCTTCGGCTCCCAACCAAGCCCTTGCCGGGCCTTCGAAGCGTCCGACAGCAACCGATCCACCTCCGCCGGGCGGAAGTACCTCGGGTTTACCAACACCCTGGTGGTGCCATTCGCACGGTCACGACCCACCTCTTCTGTGCCGGTCCCCGTCCACTCGAGCTCGATACCGGCATGGGCGAAGGCGAGGTCACAGAACTCGCGCACCGAGTGCTCTTCTCCGATCCCGACGACCCAATCGTCGGGATCGTCGGCCTGGAGGATCCGCCACATCGCGTCCACGAAATCCCCGGCAAAACCCCAGTCGCGTCGGGCCTCGAGGTTTCCGAGAGAGAGCCAATCGCGTTGGCCGGCCGCTATCTCCGCGACCGCGCGGGTGATCTTGCGAGTCACGAAGTTTTCGCCACGGCGAGGTGATTCGTGGTTGAAGAGGATGCCGTTGGAGGCGTAGAGGCCGTACGCCTCACGGAAATTGACCGTCGCCCAGAATGAATAGAGCTTTGCGACTGCATACGGCGAGCGCGGGTGGAACGGAGTCTGCTCGTTCTGCGGCACTTCGAGCGCCTGTCCGAAGAGCTCTGACGACGACGCCTGATAGAAGCGAGCCTGCGGCACGATCTGCCGAACCGCCTCGAGCAAGCGGACGGTGCCGAGCCCCGATACCTCTCCGGTGTAGGTAGGCATGGTGAACGAGATACCGACGTGAGATTGGGCGGCGAGATTGTAGATCTCATCCGGCTGAACCTCGGCCAGGATGGTGGTCAGCGACTCTGTATCACCGAGGTCACCGTAGTGGAGATGCAAGTAAGGGTCTCCACCCGAGCCCTTGCGGAGGTGGTCGATACGGCCCCGATTGAAGGTCGAGGATCGTCGTACTACACCGTGGACCGCATAGCCCTTGTCGAGCAAAAGTTCCGCGAGATAGGAGCCGTCCTGACCTGTGACGCCGGTTATAAGTGCCGTTTTCATGGGCGGAGTTTAGCAGCAAGCATCGTTGCGCGTCTCGCTTCGGCGTGCATGGTGCCACCCTTCGCATTGTTTGAATTCTTCGCCCCCCAATCCAGTAACGCCTTCGGGGCAAACAATGCGAAGAGTGGCACCGGTGTCGCCCAAGCGGTTTAGCGCTTCTCATGGTGGTCGTCGATGCGGCAAAGCGCTCTTGATCGGCGAGTGGCACCTGTGTCGTCGACGCGGCATCGCGCTTGGAATCCGCTGGTGGGAAGCGGTGAAGGCTAATCGATCCGGTAGTTGGGTGCCTCTTTGGTGACGACGACGTCATGGGCGTGGCTTTCTTTGAGGCCGGCGCCAGTCACTCGGATGAAACGCGCCTCAGAGTGGAGACCTTCGATGGTTGCGCAACCCGAGAGCCCCATGCCGGCGCGCAGCCCGCCGACGAGCTGGGTCAGCTGGTCGGCCAGCGGCCCTTTGTAGGGAACCATCCCCTCGATACCCTCCGGCACCAATTTGGTTTTGACGCCACCCTCCTGGAAGTACCGGTCACTCGATCCCTCGGCCTCTTTCATGGCGCCTATCGAGCCCATCCCTCGATAGGCCTTGAAGGTCCGGCCCTGGTACAGGATCTGCTCGCCGGGCGACTCTTCGACGCCGGCGAAGAGCGAACCGATCATGACCACATCGGCGCCCGCCGCGAGAGCCTTGGAAATGTCGCCGGAAAAGCGGATACCTCCATCGGCGATCACCGGAACACCGTGCTCCGCAGCCACCTTCGAGCACTCCATAATCGCGGTAATCTGAGGCATCCCAGCGCCCGTCACCACCCGGGTCGTACAGATCGAGCCTGGTCCGATGCCGACCTTGAGTGCGTCCGCTCCCAGCGCGATGAGTTCACGCGCCGCTTCCCCGGTGGCGATATTTCCTACAATCAAAGGGGTGTCCGGGAATTCTCTCTTGATCCGCTCCGCCACCTCCATCACGCCTCGAGAGTGGGCATGCGAACTATCGAGGCAGAGAACGTCGACTTGACGTTCGATCAGGGCGGCGCAGCGTTCGGCGACATCGTCGGTGACACCGATCCCGGCCGCCACCCTCAGCCTGCCGAACTCATCCTTGCAGGCGTCGGGGTAGTCGTGCGCCTTCTTGATGTCCTTGACGGTGATCAGACCCTTGAGATTGCCTTCATCGTCGACCACAAGGAGCTTCTCGATTCGGTTTTGGTGGAGGAGCACCTTGGCCTCGTCGAGTGTTGTACCGACCGGGGCAGTCACCAGATTGTCCTTGGTCATAAAATCTGTAATGGGACGCTCAAACTCGGTGCAAAACCGCAGGTCACGGTTGGTCAGAATGCCCTTGAGCTGGCCCTGGACATCGATAACCGGCAGACCCGAAATGCGGAAGCGTGCCATCACATCCAGCGCCTCGCTCACCGACTGCCCCGGCTGCACCGTCACCGGATCGACAATCATTCCGGACTCAGATCGCTTGACTCTATCGACTTCTTCGGCGTGCCGCTCGATGGACATGTTTTTGTGAATAACGCCGAGACCGCCGTGTTGGGCCATCGCAATTGCCATGTTGGCCTCGGTCACGGTGTCCATTGCCGCCGAAATGATGGGCAGGTTGAGGCCGGTCCCGTTCCTGGTCACCCGGGTCGTTACGTCGACGGCGTTTGGATGCATCTCTGACCGCGATGGCACGAGGATTACGTCGTCAAAGGTCAGACCAACTGGAATCTCCTGGTTCATCTCCTACCCTTTCGCAGCGGCCGCAGCCCCATGACATTTCTTGTACTTCTTGCCCGAACCGCACGGACACGGATCGTTACGTCCTACCTTCGGCTGGTTTCGACGCACGGTCGTCGGCCTGGCGTCAGGCGCGCCCACTGGCGTGTTGGCGGCTTTCTCCTGCTGGGCGTGCGAAGACGCAAGCCCCTCCGCCTCGGGGTGCGACAGCGTCGTGCTGACTCCTCGCCGCTTGAGGTCCATGTCTTCGACGGGTTCGGCGTGGTAGAGGAACTTGACCACGTGGTCCTCGATGCGTTCCCACATATCTTCGAAGATTGCGAAGGACTCACGCTTGTATTCGACCAACGGGTTTCGTTGCCCATACGCCCTCAGACCAATGCCTTCACGCAGATGGTCGAGGGCCAGTAAGTGGTCCTTCCACTGGCGATCGACGGTATCGAGGAGGAGGAACTTCTCCAACCTCGTGAGGTTCTCAGCGCCGAATTGCTCCGCCCGCTTCTCGTAGTGGGCCTTTGCGCCATCGTTCAGGGTCTCCTCGAGCCGCGGCCGGTTGACCACATCCCAATCGACACCGAGTTCATCGACAGTGAGGCCAAAATAACCTCGATACTCTTTCTCCAGGGCTCTGGCTTCCCAGTCCGCCGGATCGGCCTCCTCAGGACAGTATTGATCGACGAGCGAGCCGACAATCTCGTCGACCACCCGCATGATGTAGTTGCGTCCTTCGAGCCCTTCGAGGATTCTGCGGCGCAAGCTGTACACCGCCTCACGCTGCTTGTTCATGACGTCGTCGTACTCGAGCAGATGTTTGCGGATCTCGAAGTTGCGGCCTTCAACCTGCTTCTGAGCTCGCTCGATGGATTTCGAGACCATCTTCGACTCGATCGGGATGTCCTCCTCCATACCGAGCCGGTCCATCATCTTGCGCACCCAGTCAGATGCGAAGATTCGCATCAAATCGTCTTCGAGCGAGAGGAAGAACCGTGACGACCCCGGGTCGCCCTGCCTTCCGCAGCGACCACGCAACTGATTGTCGATGCGTCGTGACTCGTGTCGTTCGGTGCCAAGGATGTGGAGGCCACCGGCATCGAGGACCTGTTGCTTCTGCTCCGCGCACTGCACTTCATAGCGAGCTAAGACGTCAGCGTACTCATCCGGATCGGCGTCAGGTTCAGTCTCGATATTGGCCATCGTTTCGGGGTTGCCACCGAGAACGATGTCGGTGCCGCGGCCAGCCATGTTCGTGGCGATGGTCACCGCCCCGAGGCGGCCCGCCTGGGCGACGATGTCGGCCTCGCGCTCGTGATACTTGGCGTTGAGGACGACATGCTTGATCTTGCGCCGCTGCAAGAGCTTTGCAAGCCGCTCCGAATTTTCGATCGACACCGTGCCCACCAGCACTGGCTGTTTGTTGCTATTGCACTCCTCGATCTCGTCGATCACCGCCCGGAACTTCTCCTTTTCGGTCTTGTAAACCACATCCGCGTGATCTGCTCGAATCATCGGCATGTTGGTCGGGATCACCGACACGTCGAGGCCATAGATCTTTTGAAATTCCTCGGCCTCGGTTTCCGCGGTACCGGTCATGCCGGCGAGCTTGTCGTACATGCGAAAGTAGTTCTGGAGGGTGATAGTGGCCAGGGTCTGGTTCTCAGACTGGATCTTGACCTTTTCTTTGGCCTCGACCGCCTGATGCAATCCGTCCGACCAGCGGCGACCGGACATCAGCCGACCCGTGAACTCGTCGACAATAGTCACCTCGCCGTCCTTGACGATGTACTCCTTGTCACGCCGGTAAAGAGAATGGGCGCGGAGCGCCTGGTTGACGGCATGGAGAATATCGATATTGGAGGGATCGTAGAGATTTTCAACCGCGAGCATTTTTTCGGCTCTCGCCATACCCTGATCGGTGAGCGCGGCCGTCTGAGATTTTTCGTCGATCAGGTAGTCGCCGGTCGCTTCCTTGTTACCGTGTTTGTCCTCGATCTCCTCACCCTTTTTGAGGCGCGGGATGATGGTGTCGACCTTGTAGTAGAGGTCAACCGAGACCTCGGACGGACCGGAGATGATGAGCGGCGTTCGCGCCTCGTCGACCAGAATCGAGTCCACCTCGTCGACGATCGCGTAGACGTGGGGCTTCTGCACCATCCGGTCGAGCTCGAATTTCATGTTGTCTCGCAGGTAGTCGAAGCCGAATTCGTTGTTGGTGCCGTAGGTGATGTCCGAACCGTACGCCTCCTTGCGTTCGGCATCGTTCATCGAGTTTTGGATGCAACCTACCGTGAGGCCGAGGAAGTTATAGATCTTGCCCATCCACTCCGCATCGCGGCGCGCCAGGTAGTCATTGACCGTCACTACGTGAACCCCACGACCGGTAAGTGCATTCAGCGCCACCGGCAGGGTCGCCACCAGAGTTTTACCCTCTCCGGTCCGCATCTCGGCGATGCGGCCCTCGTGGAGAACAACGCCGCCCATCAGCTGAACGTCGAAATGACGCATTCCGGTGGCACGCTTGCTCGCCTCGCGGACCAGACCAAAGACCTCTTCGAGCTCGGGATCGAGGACGCTCTGGACCAGAACGCTGCGCTCGCGCCGATCATCCGGCAGCTCGGTAGTCGCAGCTCGCACCCGTTCCCCGATGGCCTCGAATCGACCTCGTAGGGCGTCGTCATCCAGTTTCTCGATCTCTGCCTCTCGTGCGTTGATGGCCTCGACAATCGGCCGCATGCGCTTGGCGTCACGGTCGTGCTTCGTCCCAAAAACGAAATTGATCGCTTTCTCGAACAGATTCATCCAGCCTGCCTCTCTTATTGCAAAAGGCCGGGGCGACCCCCGGCGCGATGTTCACTCTCCGCTTTCGGCATCCCGACCGTCACCGGTCTCCGGCAGACTAAATCAGCGGGCTGCCGATTGCAATGGCGAGCGAGATGCAAGATACAAGATGCAAGATACAAGGCCGCACACCCACCCTTGTGAGTTGTGAGCCCGAGGGGGAGGTTGCGTGGATCTTGCATCTTGGATCTTGGATCTGGGCGGGTGGTCGGGTGGGTGCATCTTGAACCTGTAAAACAACAACGCGCCCGTCAGGGCGCGTTGAAAAGCTTCAGTGTTTCGGCGCCTAGAAAGCGTCGAGCACGTAATACAGCGGATTTTTGGCGACGCCGTCTTCGTGAACCTCGTAGTGCAGATGTGGTCCTGTCGAGCGGCCCGAGTTGCCCAGGAGGCCGATCTCTTGGCCGCGTTGCACCTCGTCACCCGGTTCGACGGAAATCTTGTCGAGATGGCCATAGACCGTCGTAAAGCCGAAATCGTGGGACAGTCTCACTGTTTTGCCGAGTCCTCCATTGCGACCGGCGAATACCACGATGCCGTCGGCCGGCGCCTTGATCGGAGTTCCGCGTCGCGCGGACACGTCGAGTCCACGGTGGAACGCAAGCCTACCGGTGAATGGATCCTTGCGTCGACCAAAGCCGTCGGTGATGAGGCCGAGGACTGGTGCGATGGTGGGCGTGGAGGAAAGGACCCGCCCCTGCTCCGTCAGCCGACCTTCGACCAGATCGAGCTGTCGCTGGACCCAACGTCCTTGTGCCGTCAATGACTCCGGTGATTCAGAAAGCCGATCGTATGGACCGCCGCTGCCGACACGGGTCTGTGACCCGCCACCGCCGGAGAAGCTGACTGCCTCTGCTTCCATTCCAGCCGCGAGGGCGAGTCTGGCGGTTCGTTCCTCGAACTCATCAAGTCGGCCCTGGACCTCGGTGACGGTGGATTCGAGCTCCTGATTGACCCTGGCGAGCTCGACGTTTTCATTCTTCAGTCGCTGCACCTCGAGCCGCCGGTTGACGGCACTGCCGGTGAAGACAATCGCGACAACAGAGAAGACAAGCGCGGCTGTCACTGCGCATGTCACTGTCACGAGAACTCTCGTCGAGAAGGAGAACTTCAGAAACCGTGCCTTGCTATGGGGCACGATAATAATTGTGTTCAAGCGCCTCGGCATTCCCCCCCCCTCGTCAACCACACACGGGTACGACAGCATCGCAAAGCTGGCGCCCAATGATTATTCTACCCACAAACCCCCTTGTCAAATCAAGGTGACCCGCGTCACATAGTAGATTTCGTATCAATCTCATTTTCAGCCTGGTTCTTGGCAGGCCCGTTTTTGTCGGTACTTTTGGCCGCTTTCCTCATCTGCCGCACCATCTCATCGAGACGATTTTGGCAGGTCGCGAAGATGCTGCCGTCGCTCCACGATTCCTTCTTTTTGCTCCACACCCCGGCGGGCCGGTCGGACAGCAGCTCGATGCCTTCCGAGATGCTACCGACAGCCCAGACGTGGAAAATCCCATCATCGACGGCGGCCACTACCTCGTCGGAGAGGTGAAGATCTTTGACATTTGATTTGGGAATCATGACCCCCTGGCTGCCAGTGAGCTTTCTCTCACTGCAAACCCGGAAGAAGCCCTCGATCTTCTCATTGGCGCCACCGATAGCCTGAACATTGCCGTGCTGATCAACCGATCCCGTGACCGCGATATCCTGACGCAGCGGCAGCCCGGAAATGGCGGACAAAATCGCGTAGATCTCGGTCGACGACGCCGAATCGCCGTCGACTCCGCCATATGACTGCTCGAAGGTGACCGAACAGGACATGGTCAGTGGCGATTGGCGCGCAAAGGTGCCACGCAGGAATCCCGTCAAAATGCCGACGCCCTTGTCATGTGTCGGACCCGAAAGACCGGCCTGGCGCTCGATGTTGATCACGCCGTCACGCCCAAGCCCCACCTGGGCGGTAATCCGGGACGGCTTGCCGAATCGGTGGTGACCGAGATCATAGACCGCAAGCCCGTTGACCTGCCCGACCACCGAGCCTCTGGTTTCGACCCGGACCACCCCTTCGCTGATGAACTCATGGGTTCGGTCCTCAGTCAGCGAGTTTCTACGCCGCCGTGCCTTCCGAGCCCCAGCTACGTGCTCGCCCGACACCCTCTTCGCACTCTCGAGGCCCGCCCGGTACGAGGCTTCCCTGAGAACATCTGCGAGATCCGAAAAGCGGCTCGAAAACCGCCGCCGCCATCCACCGACCCGCACCGCTTCCTCGAGCATTGCCGCCATGCCGCTGCGATCTAGCTCGCGCAGACCCTCGTTAAGAGTGACCCGGCGCAGTACCGACAGTACATCGCGCGCGTGGCCCTTCGACTTGGCCAGAACCGTATCGAAATCCGCAAGAACCTTGAAGATTTTTGGAAAATCCGCGTCATGCCGGTAGAGAAGATCGTAGATAGCGCGGCTCCCGATGATCACAACCTTGACGTTGATCGGCACCGGCTCCGGTTTAAGCAGTGCCGCTCCGAGGACCAGGCTCTCGAGCGACTGGATCTGGACACGCCGGTACTTGAGCGCACGCTTGAGACCCGGCCACACTCGCGGCTCCATCAACAAGTCGTCGGCGTTGAGGACCAGGAAGCCCCCGTTTGCGCGCATCAGCGCTCCAGCGCGGATACGCATTAACGAGGTCGCGGCTTCGCCGGACTGGGTCAGAGTACGTTCGATCGTGCCGAAGAGGTTGGTATAGCTGGGCTCGGTCTCCATCACCACCGGACGCCCGCTGACATCCGTGTTGTCGACCACCAGATTCACCCGCCAACGCAGGAATCGGTCACCATCGAGGGGGATATCCTCCTCCGAAATCATGAACAGCCCGAGGTTCTCTCCGAGATCATTGGCCACATCGTCGAGGTAGGGATAGGCGCGAGGATCGGCCACGTCCTTGCGGATCCTTTTGACTGCCGAATCGAATGACGGTTGCAGCAGCTTGCGCCGCACGTCCTCGACCCGGTCTTGCACCATGCGGCGGATCTCAGCGACCTCTTGAAAGACATCCCGGAACTTCTCGGAGAGCTTGTTATGGGTCTCCCGGAAACGATCGACGTCCTCGGTCGTGAGCGTTCCCGCCTCCACCAGCTCCGCCATTTTCTCCAACGGAACCGGCTGTTCTTCGACGACCGGCAGGATTTCGGGTCGTGTGACAAGTCCCGCCTGGACCTGGACCAGAACAAAGCCGGCGTCGCCGACTTCTTTTTCGAAGGCCTCGATGGCCTCGCGTTCCTGCCGTTGCAACGGTTCGACCGCGCGATCGATTCGAGACCGAAACTCCCGGTCGTTGACGATCGCCGGAAGGCTGGTGGAAAGTTCTTCGATGAGCCCTTCCATCCCGTCTTTGAGCCGGCACCCGGCACCTGCCTTGAGGAAGATCGCAGACGGCTCTTCCGGCTTACGGAAGTTGAAAACAAAACAGATATCGTCGGGCTTGTCGTCGGCCTCGGCGAGCTTCTCGACAAAACTCTTGATGGTGGTCAGGCGGCCGGTGCCCGACATGCCGGTGACGAAGACGTTGAACCCGATGCCCCGCATCGCCAGGCCGAATCCGATAGCGTCCACAGCGCGGTCCTGCGCGACGATTGTGCTTGCGGGCTTGATCGAGGTCGAGTCCTTCTTCGGCAGCCAGCTCACGGGGCATCGCCAGGCAAGGTCCTTTGCCTTCAGCTCGTGGATCATGATGTCTCCTTCTTCGACAAAAGCGCAGGGAGCAGAGTAATGCTGAGGACCGCGGTTGACAATGCCCCGAGGATCGCGGCCCCACCCACGGACCGCAACCCGGGGTAGTGCGAGAGCACCAGCGAACCGAAGCCGACCACCGTGGTCAAGGCAGCAACCGCGATCGCTTTGGCCGTTTCGGAGACGGCGATCGGATCGCCACCCGACTCGTACCAACGGTGGAGGAGGTGAATGCCGTAATCAACGCCAATCCCGACAATCATCGTCAGGACGAATATGTTGAAGAAATTGAGGCGGAGGCCGATCAGGGCCATGCCACCGAGCATCCACACCATCCCCACGAACAGCGGCAACAGCGCGAAAAGGGCGCGAAGCGGACCGCCCAGGTCGGCCCACATCAGAACGAAGACAATCACGATTCCGAGGATCGCGGCGGCGATGGCATCGTCCCAGACGATCTTCCGCAGCTCGGCGGAGATCACGTTGGGTCCAGCGAGGACCGCGTCCGGGTATTTGGCCAGCAGCTCTTCGAGGGCCGGCGAAGCGCCGCGGCGCCACTTCCCGACCGGTGGGTAGCAGTAGATCGCCGAGGAGACCTCCCCGTCACCCTCCGCCACATATCTCTCGACGACCCTCGCGAGAGGGGTTCCTTCGAGATCTGACAGAGACAGCAGCTCGCGGCGGGCAAGGGCGGTGACCAAATGATCGATGCCCTGCCGGAAAGCCACGGGATTGAGCCCCGCCCCCCGAAGAGCCACCTCGAAACGGGCATCCAAACCCTCGAGGACGGGCCCAGCTTCGTCGAGGCGGGCTATCAGCTCCCGCTGAACTTCTTCGGGTGGAACGACGCCGGCAATGGTATCGACACCGACCAGATTCTCTCCGTCAACCAGCTCTTCGAGCTCGGGCAGGATGGCGCGGCACTTCGCCAACGCCTCGGTTTCGCTGGCGGCGTCAAACCGGAGAACCATGGGCGAGAATCGGAGATCGAAAGCGTCCATCACCTCCTGCCGAAGCTCGATCGCTCGGTTGTCGCCGGACCGCATGTTTCGGAAATCATCATCCCAGCGGAGCCGCCGCATACCGACCCCGAGAATTATGGTGACAATCAGGGCGATGACGATGGTCCGGCGCGGCCTCGAGAGGCTTGCCCGGCACAGAATGTCAGCGCCGAAGGACCGGAGATAGAGGGGCCGGTCCAAGCGGACCTTTTGTTGGATGAGGGTCAGCATCGCCGGCAACAACAGATACACGGTGACCACCAGCAGAAGGATGCCGGTGCCCGTGAGCAGCCCGAGCTCCCAGAGACCAGCAAAATCGGTCACCAGAAATGAGTAGAAGGTGGCGGCGGTGGTCACGGCACCGAGGAGAACTCCGACCCCGGTGAAACGACCCATGGCGTCTACGGCCTCGGGATGAGGCGTACCGTTCTGACGTTCTTCGACATAACGGGCATACAGAACGATGATGAAATCGATGCCGAGACCGATGACCAATCCACCGAAGGCCGAGGTCAAGGAGTTGATACGACCGAGGGCGACAGCGCCAAACGAGAACGTCAGCGCAATCCCGGTCACCAGCGGGAAGAAGGCGTAGACGAGGGCGGCACGGCTGCGGAAGGCGAGCAGGAAGAGCACCATGACGCCGACGAGCGACGACACCAGGCCGACCACCATGTCCGAGGTGATAAGCCGCGCGTCATCAAGGGCGACCACGTAGCCGCCGGTGAACTCGACCCGCGGCGCCGACTTTTCGCCACTGTTCTCGATCCACTCCCTGGAAACGGCATCAACACGCTCTTCCAGGGAGGCCACGAGGTATCGATCGAACTCCAGGTCCTGGGCCGGTCGTACCGGCTTCGCCATCATCAACAAAAAACGCCGGCCATCGTCGATCAGACACCCGGTATCGGGGTCGACCCGCACCCCGACCCCTCCGAACCGAACCTTAGCCAGGATCTTCGGCAGCAAACCCGCAGGGTCGAGGCGAAGCAGGTCCTTGGTCACCACACTCTGCGGCGCCATCAACTGCGCGCGAAGGCGTAACGCGATCGCCTCGAGGCCCTCTGCGTCGAGCACCGCCAGTATCTCGTCCAGTTCCGCCGGTTCGAGAAACAGGGTGGCGCGATCGAGCAACGGCACCGCCGCCTCGGCGGTGCTTTCCACCCGGTACTCGACCCAATCAATGTCGTCCCAGTCGCGGAGGTTTTGGGCGAACCTATCCGCGAAGTCGATCGAGCTCTCGAGCGCCCGCTCTTCCTCGAGGTGGATCACCACCAGCAGGGTGTCCACCGAGCCGAAGCGCTCGACTGTTTTCTTGAATCCCTGGACAACCGGGTTGTTCCGTGGCACGAGGGACAGAATGTCCGTTTCCACCTGGACGCGGGATGCAAGCAACAGGGCGACAATCCAGGTCAAAGCGGCGCCGGTCGCTACAACGCGCGGGTAGGAGCGGCCGAATCGAACAAGGTGAAGGGGCAGCTGCCGGGGCAGCAACCCTCGACTCACGCCCCGTCCTCCATCAAAACCCCACGGTTCTGCCAGAAATAGACGACCATCGACGCCACGGTCAGAGCCACCGTGATCCAGAGGGCTATCAGAGCGATAGTGTCCCAGCGGTCCGAGTTAATGCTGAAAATGAGAATCGACACGGTAATGATCTGGGCCGTCGTTTTGGCCTTACCGAGCCAATTGGCCGAAATGGCAATTCCGCGCTCGAGGGCGATCATCCTGAGGGCGGTGACTGCGAACTCGCGACCAACGATCAGGGTCACCATCCACGCCGGCGCCTGCTGCAGCTCAACCAACGAAATAAAGGCTGCACTCATCAGCAGCTTGTCGGCGATCGGGTCGAGCATCGCGCCTGTTGTCGTGATGGTCTGAGTGCGGCGGGCTATAATTCCATCAAGGGCGTCTGTCAGAGCAGCCAACAGGAATATTCCAAGTCCCCAATACTCCTTGTCGGGAATCTCGGTCAACAGGACCACTACCAGGAGCGGCACCAGGAAGATGCGAAAAACGGTCAGAAGATTGGGAATGTTCCACACCGTCGGCCCCCTTTCGGCCCGGCACGCGTCGAGTGACCAAGCACGAGTTACCCGTAGGTCGACCACCATAACATCTCCGAAGCTCGCTTTTTCCATTCAACTCTCGCGGTTTTCCGAAGAATTCGGTCGCACATGCGCGTAACCTCTCGCTGCGTCAACCACCCCTCAAAGGAGGCCGGCCAACGCTGCCGAAGTTGCCGAAAGTGGTTGTGCGATGTGTGTTTCCAAAGATACCGAGGCCACGTCTATTGCGACCGGAAATGCCAGACCATCGGCGCGATGCGAGACGGCATCAACCAAACGATCTCGAATGCTCGCCAACCACTCCACCCTGCGTGGGTGATTGCCGTGGTGGCCGGCGCCTCGGCATTGCTGCTTTCGGCCGTCGGCATCAAGGTTGCCGAACTGGTTGAGGTGAGCCGCAGCATCGAGAGCTCACAGCCCATCATCGAAAAGCCGGTGGACATCTCGGCGGACATCGTCGTATCGGAAATGGGTCTTCGCATCGAATCGACTGGTCCACCTGGGGCCCGGCTTTTATTGCTTCGCGATGGGAAGCCACTGGGAGTCGTTATACTCGATGACGAGGGTCACGCTTCATCTGGAGATCTCGACTTGAGCTCGGGTGAGGGAGTGCTTCGCATCGTCCCACTGACGAGTTCAGGCCTCGAACTTGCCGTGCCGACACCGACCGAAACACCAACGGCGACTGAAACATCGACACCGACCGCCACCCCCAAACCGTCGTCAACGGCAACACCCCGGCCAACCCAAGCCTCGCGACCCGACACTCGATCCGCTGATCCGAAGATGGCGCCAACTCCTATGGTGGCGCCGCCGGTCCTCCAGCTGGTGCAGGATGCCGGCCCCCGAATCGCCATCACCTTCGACGGCAACGCATCCACCAACCGCACCGCCGAGCTTCTCGATCTCCTGCAGCAGCACAATCTCGAGGTCACGATCTTCGTCACCGGACAATTTATCGAGCGTTACCCGTCAATCATCCGCCGCGCGGTCCTTTCAGGCCACGAGATCGGCAACCACACCTATTCGCATCCTCATCTCACCACCTACGCGAAGAACAGAAGACATCAGCTTCTTCCCGGGGTCACCAAGAAACGCTTTCAAAAGGAGCTCCAACGGACCGAGGATGCCTACGTCAAGGCCACCGGCCACTCCATGCAACCATTGTGGCGGGCGCCGTTCGGAGAGGAAAACCGTGCTCTCCGTGGATGGGCGCTCGAGATGGGTTACCTCCACGTTCGCTGGAGTTCGCTCGAAGGGGCGTCCCTCGACTCACACGACTGGGTCGCAGATGAGCATTCGTCGCTCTATAAGAGCTCCCGTAGAATCATGGAACGCCTGATTCAGTTTCCGAAACTCGAGGGCGGCATCATCCTCATGCACATGGCGACCGAGCGGGAGGAACCGCCCTGGCAGGAGCTGCCAGTTTTCCTCGACGCTCTAGAACAGCGTGGACTCGAGGCGACGACCGTGACGCGCCTGCTTGAAGCCTCCCCCACCTGGCGCAAGTGGCTCCGCCGAGCGGAAGAACGCCACCACCAGGTCAACGGCGAGAAGTAACCAGTCCTGTCAAGTCCTGACGAAAAGTTGTCATGCGATACCGAGCCGCGGAGCGGCGACAGATACATAGCCTGGGGCGTGAGCCCCAGGATACGAACGAGA
>JACXWA010000098.1 GCA_014764485.1 Candidatus Sulfomarinibacter kjeldsenii | reverse complement strand
AGATAACGCATATACACACTACGAAAAACATCTGTATCAATCTTCGTGATCTGCGGGAGAAAATTCTAGCTTTTGGGCCGGACGGGCTTTCCCTGGGCGGGAAGACATACCATTTGCTGTCATCGAACATCGAGCATCCGGAATTGGATGGTCAACTCCGTAAGTACGACGCTCCGTTCACGTCGATGATGGTCCCGGTGGAGAACTCGGATCCCTCAGAGGCGAGGAACAGCACTGCGTGGGCAACCTCTTCCGGTTTGGCGACCCGGCCGAGTGGGCTCTGGGCGCGGACGGCATCGCCGTCGGGTCCATCGAGAACCCGTGCAGCGAGTTCGGTGTCGACAAAGCCGGGAGCAACGGCGCCGACAAAGACGCCATGTGGCGCGAGCCTTTGGGCGAGGGACTGGCTCATCGAGTTGAGGGCTGCCTTGCTGGCGCCATAGGCCGGACCTTCGGGCTCGCCGCGAAACGCACCGCGAGAGGACACGTTGACGATCCGTCCACCACCGTGCTCGATCATGTAGCGGGCTGCGCAATAGGCGACGTTGGCTGGACCGAGCAGGTTTGTGGCGAGTGTCTCGTGCCACGCCTGCTGCCAGTCGTCGTAGACCACCTCCTCGAGCTTATGGTAGACATAGATGCCGGCGTTGTTGACGACGATGTCGAGGGCGCCGAAACCATCGACGACTGTCTCGATCATCTGTCGAACCGATTCCGGATCGGAGACGTCGCCCTGGACCGTCATGTGCGGTCCACCCTCGAGAGATGCAAGAGTTTTCTCGGCCGCATCGGTGTTAGAAAGATAGTTGATGGCTACGCGGGCGCCACCTGCGGCGAAGGCGGTTGCGATTGCACGTCCAATGCCGCGTGATCCGCCGGTGACGAAGACGTGTTTGCCGGTAAAGTCCATGGGTCCTCCCTCCGAATCAGTGGAAAGTGTACCCGGTTTTTCCTCTGTCATCCCGAGCGAGCAAAGCGAGTCGAGGGATCCCCTGAAGCGAGAGAGTGAACCAGTGATGAAGATTCTCCGGAAATTTTTGGGGATCCTTCGACTCGCTCGCTACGCTCACTCGCTCAGGATGACAGAGCGTTACTCACTTTTTTCTTCTCGTAAAACAGAGCCCTGACCACGTTGCGTCAATGGCGCAGATTTTGAAATCGACGAGACCGGAAGCCAGGCCGGTGGAACGGACCTCGGTCTGCGTGACATCGGTGACGATGCCCGAGGCCTTCTTGGGCCAGCAGACCCAGAGTCGTCCATCGCCTGCGATCTCAGCCATGCGACCGATCCCGCTGTGAAGGTCCGCCAGGGATCCGAGAAACCACAGTGTGACCTCGGCGCCGGAATCAGGCGCGTGGATGATCGAAGTGCCGGCCGGCAGGTCACCGAGAATCGTTCTGAAATCCTTCGGTGCATCCACCAGGGCGACTGTCGATGCCGTCTTGATGCCGAGCTTTTTGGGCAGGGGGGTGCCGGAGTAGCCGGCGAAATTCGACTCCGGCACGACTGGATCGATAGGTGGCCCGGCCATAGCCTGCCGGATCGACGCAACCATTTCATCTCGCGAGGTGAAGGAGGCGTCGGGCAATACTTCGCGAGTGCGATCGACCTTGGCTTCCGCCCCGTCGACGAAGACAAGCGGCGTGTGGCGCGAACGGGCGGTGGTTCGGAGCATGACTCCGACATCCCGGCCCTGGGCGGGAAGGCGGCCAAGGTCGATGACCACCGCGTCAGGGGGTGACTGGCCGAGCGCGCGGAGCGCCGGTCCATCGATGGTCCCCGCGTCGACCGTAAACCCTGCTGCTGCCAGTTCCGCCGCGAGCTCTGAGGCGCGATCCTCTTTCCAACAAATCAAGCGAACGGTAAGTCGTTTCTTTGCCATTGGGAGATCTTACGCCAAACAAATGAGGAATTAGGAATTAGGAATTAGGAATTTTGCCACCCACCCAGGACCGCACAGCACACAGATGCACAGAATAACCATCTTGGTGATCTTTGGACGTTTGGGTGGGCGGGAGAGCCGTATAGCCGTCTGGCCGAATAGCCGTTGAGCCAACTATGCGGGCGCGGACGCGGGCTCGGACTCGGACGCGGGATTCGGTAGAATGCGGACTGGATGGAGGGCGGTTTGGAAAAGGAAGAGCTGAGCCTGGTCAGAAAACTGTTGACCGATTGCCGGGTGCTGTCGCTCGGGGTGTTGATCGACGGCAAGCCGCACGTCGGGCTGCTGCCGTTCGTGACCGCGACGGATTATCGGTCCGCCCTCATCCACGCCTCGCAACTCGCCCGCCACAGCCGGGGTCTCCAGCCCGGGTCGCCGTTCAGCGCCCTGATCCACGCCAGTGACGAACAGCAAAACGATGCCCTGCAAGTTCCCAGGGTCACGATATCTGGGACGGTGCAGCTCGTGGCACAGGCGGACGCGGATTTCGAATCTTCACGCCAGGCCTTCATCGATCGTTTCCCCTCCTCAGCGCAGACGTTCCACCTCGGCGACTTCAACCTCTATCGGCTGCACTTCGAGTGGGGCCGGCTGGTATCGGGCTTTGCCCGCGCGATCTCTCTCAGCCCGGATATATTCAGGGAGATTTCGGCTTTGTAACGATCTCTTGTTGGCGTCGCCCGAGCCACAGACCGATCACCATCCAGGTCGCTGCCAACGGTACCGCCACCAGTGATATTGTGGCCGCGCCGAACCCGAGCGCGCCGAGGCCGACGTAGGACCACGCCCCAATCTGGTCACCGAAGCGATAGGCAAAGGTATCGATGAAGTTCTTGGCCTTGTACTTAGCGCTGCGCGGAAGGACGGTATAGAGCATTTCCCGACACGGGCGCGCGATCGCGTAGTTGCTCCAGCGGCGCAGGACCTGAAAGACGGCGATCGCGATCAGGGTCGGCGTAACACCAATTGCAGCGAAGCCGAGAACGCAGACGAGCGGCAACGTTGCCAGGGCAAGAGCTACCCCGATCCGACGGACAATGCGCCCGGTAAGGAAGATCTGCGTGATCGCCGTCAGAATGTTGACCACGAGATCGATGCGGGCGAAAAAGATGGTTCGGGCAACTCGGTCGGAAAAGGTCGCTTCAACGATTTCCGCCTGTTGGAAGTAAAGAAACGTTGCCGTAATGGTGTAGAGAAGCATGTAGCAGACGATGCCGAGGAGGTAGTTCGAGGAGAAAACCGTGCGAATGCCGTCGAAGACGCCGCCACCGACCGGACGCTCGATCTGCGCCGTCGGTGGGCGTAGGGGATCGTCGTCGACCCGGCTCTTGGAAGCAATGGACATGAGCTTTCGCGCCACCAGCATCGCAAGGCCGAGAATCGCTGCCGACACCAGGAGGAGATTTGTCGGTCCAACGCGGGCGGCAAGGAATACTGTGACCGACGAACCGACGACGGCGCCTACCGTGCCGCCGACGGCGACAAATCCGAAGAGTCGTTTGGCCTGAGCCGGTTTGAAGAGGTCGGCCATCAGAGACCAGAAAATCGAGACCACGAAGAGATTAAAGACCGACGTCCAGACGAAGAATACCCGCCCGGCCCAAATGCCGGCGTCCTCGGAGATGATCAGGAAGAGCAGCCAAAACGCGATGAGATTGGCGGCAAAGAAGGTGTAGGAGAGGGGGATGAAGAGCCGTCGCGGCAGGCGTGAGACGAGTGCCGTGAACAGGGGGTGAATCAGTAACATCCCAAGGAGGGTGCCAAGGAAGAGCCACGGCAGGTTGCGAACGCCGCCAGCGATACCCATCTCGTCGCGAATCGGCCGGATCACGAAATAGGCGGCCAGGACGAGGAAGTAATAGAGAGCAGCCCACAGCATGGGCCGCACTTCGTTCTCTTCAACGGCAACGATTTTCTTCAACAAGCCCACCGCCTTGAATTCTGAAATCGGAAGTCTGAATTCGGAATTACCGCCCACCCCTCCGCTGAATCTGAGGACTGCGATACGTCATTCCGAATTCCGAACTCCGAATTACGAACTCTCCTTTGCGCGCCATGCCTCGAGTACCTTCCCCTCGAGTTCTGCAGGGCAGCCGGCCTTTGGTTTCTCGCGCCGCTCTTCGTCCAACGAGTTCCAGTACTCCATTGTCGCTACGGCGGTGTCGGCGAGTGGTCTGAAGGTGAGGCCGGCCTCAATCGCGCGGTCTATGTTGGAGGTCGAAAAGCCGGCGTACTCTTCCGTCGGCGGCACCCACACCGTCATGTGCATCCAGGGCTGGACCTCGTGCTCTGCGAGGAAGTCGGCATCGACCCAGGTGAAGGAGATGTCGTTGTCGACTGTGGCCCGGATTCCATACAACATTCCTGAGACAGACATCGGTGAACGGGGCCCGACACCGTTGAAGGTTCCGGTCGTGCCGGATTCGACCAACCGGATGTACCACTCGCCGAGATCACGGGCATCGATGAACTGCACGGGGTCGGACGGGTTGCCGGGCGCCATGACCTCACCGCCCTGGTAGATCCTGACAGGCCAGTAGGAGAAGCGGTCAGAGTAGTCGCCGGGACCGACGATCAGCCCAGGTCGCACGACACAGGTGTGCTGATCGGTGAAGGCCTTACGCGCTTCCGCCTCGCAGCGAGCCTTGAGGGGGCCGTAGTTCTCGCCGGTGATGTCCTTGGTGGTAAGCACCTTGGCTTCGTCCTCCGGGGAGATTTGGCCGACCGGTGCCGTCTCATCAGCGTTGGGTATGGAGGAATCGGCGTAGGCCGAAATGGAGGATGTATAGAGGTAGTAGTCGGCCGCCTTGGCGAGAAGGCCCGCGGATTCCGTCACCCAGCGTGGGATCGAAGCGGTGTTATCGACGACCGCATCCCAGCGACGGCCCGCCGCGACCTCAGCTTCGAGTGCGGTGATATCGTCGTTGCGGTCGCCCTTGAGCTTCTCGAGATTCGGAAAGAGATCGGCGTTGGTCTTGCCGCGATTGAAGAGGGTGACCTCATGGCCGCGGGCGATGGCGTACTCGACCATCGGCGGTCCGATGAGTCCGGTGCCGCCGAGGACAAGGATCTTGAGTTTCTTGGAGGCGGTTTCCGCGGCGGGGGACTCGGACTGTTTGCTGCAGGCGAGGCCGACGCAGGCGACACCGCCGGCGAGGACCGAAAGCTGGACAAAGTCTCTGCGTGAGGTGGTCATGGAAGTCTCCTTGTTCTTCAATCGACGCATGTCGCGAGAGGAGAGTATACGGTGTCCCGCTCGCTCGTCCGGATGCAAGATGAAAGATGCAAGATCCAAGATTCAAGATGCAAGAATCGAGATTGAGTTCATTTGGATCTTGAATCTGGGGAGTCGGCTACAATTCTCGCGCTGGGGGGGCCATGGCGAAGCTGAACGGCAAAATCGCTTTCATCACCGGTGCGTCGTCAGGGATTGGCGCCGCGATGGCGCGCGAGTTCGCCCGTCGCGGTGCCGACGTTGTGTTGTTGGCGCGGAGGTGGGAACGCCTCGAAGCGCTGGCCCTCGAGGTCAGGGCGCGAGGCCGGCGGGCACTGACCATTCGCTGCGATGTGACTTCAGACGACGATTTAGAGAAAGCGGTTGAGGCAGCACTCGAGGAGTTTGGCCGCATCGACTGGGTGATTGCGAATGCAGGCTTCGGAGTCGCTGGTGCGGTCCACAAGCTCTCAACCGACGACTACCACCGTCAATTCGATACCAACGTTTTTGGGGTGTTGCGGACTGTTCAGGCAACTCGTGAAGCGCTGATCGCGAGTCGCGGCAGTATCGCAATCATGGGCAGCGTCATGAGCTACCTCGCCCTTCCGGTCAGCTCGCCGTACTCGATGAGCAAACACGCGGTGCGCGCTCTCGCGGGTTCTTTGAGGGCGGAGATGGCCAAATATGGTGTCGGCGTGACGCTGTTGGCGCCTGGTTTCGTGGTTTCGGAGATCCGACAGGTCGACAATCAGGGACAACACCACGAGGCGGCGCGTGACAAGATCCCGCAGTGGTTGAGCATGGACACCGACAAGGCGGCAAGCAAGCTGGTCAAGGCGGTGATCAAGCGGAAGCGGGAAGCGGTCATCACAGGCCACGGGAAGCTCGTCGTGTTCCTCGAGCGCCATTTCCCGTGGTTGATCTCGTTCCTGGTCAAGATGGCCCGGGTGGACAAGCGGAGGCACCGGGAAGTCTGAGCCGACCACCCGAGGCTTCAACGGCTTTACGGCTTTACGGCTCGACGGCTATTCGGGCCACCCGCCCGCGCGCCCACCCAGAGATTTCGGATTT
>JACXWA010000051.1 GCA_014764485.1 Candidatus Sulfomarinibacter kjeldsenii | reverse complement strand
CCGGGATTCGTCATCACCATCGAGCCCGGCATCTACTTCGTTCCGCAGCTGATGGATCTGTGGCGTTCACAGAATCACTGCGCGGACTTCCTCGACTTCGACGCCCTCGATCAGTGGCGCGATTTCGGTGGCATCCGAAACGAAGAGGACTTCCTGATCACCTCCGATGGCGCCCGCCGCCTCGGCAAGGCAAAACCACTGACCATCGATGAGGTCGAGGCGTTGCGGTCCTAGCCCGCATATCTCACTAGGTTTCGTTGGGAGGCCGGAGAGGTGTCGTGAGATGGGGTGTTTTCGACCCGAGGGGCGCGGAGCGCGTACTTGCAGTACGTCGAGCACGCCGAGGCGAGAAAACACCGCTGGGTGCGGTGCATCGTCAGCCGCAGCAGAAAGCTGGTGAGATATGCGGGCTAGAGCTTTGTCTGCACGTCCGCAACCGCGCGCTCGAGATACGGCACGAGGATCTCCGCCAGTCGACGGTGTCCCTCTACCGTCGGGTGGAGCCCGTCGGGCTGCATCAGTGTCGGATCGGCGCCGACCTCGCGCACGAAGCCGGGCACCAGGATCGCGCCCTCCTCGTCAGTTATTCGGACGTACATGTCGGCGAACGCCTTTCCGTAGTCGGGACCGTAGTTGGTTGGAATGTCCATGCCCAGGAGGATGACGCGCGCACCGCTCTCATGGCCGCGGCGAACGATCAGCCGAAGGTTTGCCTCGGTGTTTTCGAGTGACTGCCCGCGCAGTGCGTCGTTGCCGCCGAGCTCCACTACCAGAATGTCGGCCCTCTGACCGAGCACCCAGTCGATTCTGGCAAGACCTCCGGCCGAGGTATCGCCGCTGACGCCCGCGTTGACCACCTCGATTGAGGTTCCGTTTTCTTGAAGGATCGCCTGCGCGAAGGCGGGGAACGCGTCGCTTTCGGCCAGCCCAAGACCCGCGCTGAGACTGTCGCCGAGGAAGATAACCCGCGGTGCATCGGCCCGCGGGCTCGGTAATGGAACTCGGGGCGTCGTCGTTTCCTGAGTCGAGGGCCCGCCACAGGCTACAGCGGCGACTACCGAAATGATGCAGCAGCGAAATTGAAGCCGGCGTGAAATGATAGGCGTCATCAAAGAGATTGTACCGGCAGGAGGATCTGTGAGGGAAACCGCAGCAAATAGTCTGGTGCTTTCGTTGAAGGGGGTCGGGCGGCGCCTGCCCTCGGGTGGGCGGATGTTGGCGATTCTCAACGCTATCGACCTCGATGTGAGGCGAGGAGAGTTCGTTGCCGTGCTCGGTCCGTCGGGCAGCGGCAAATCAACTTTGCTGGCACTGATGGCCGGTCTCGACCGGCCGAGCTCGGGCGAGGTGTTATTTGAGGGCGAGCGGATCGACGCGTGGTCGGAGGACCGACTGGCGCTCCTCCGCCGACACAAGATCGGCTTCGTCTTCCAGGCGTTCCAGCTGCTGGGCAATTTGACCGCGCGCGAAAACGTAATGTTGCCAATGGAACTCCTCGGGCTGAGCCAGGCGAGGCGCCGGGCCGAGGAGCTACTCGGCGCCGTCGGGCTTTCGGAACGTGGCCATCATTACCCGTCGCAGCTCTCGGGCGGCGAGCAACAACGGGTGGCGCTGGCCAGAGCATTCTCTCCGCGGCCGGCCCTTCTGCTGGCCGACGAGCCGACTGGAAATCTCGACGGCGCGACCGGTCGAGTGGTGCTCGACTTGTTGGTGAAAATGCGGGCCGAGGAGGGCGCAACGCTGGTGCTGGTGACCCACGATCCGGCGGTCGCCGAGCTCGCCGACCGGCGGATCCATCTGCTCGACGGTCGTATTGAACGCGAGGAGGCAACTTGAGGGCTCGCTCCTGGTTTGCCCTCGCAGCCCGTGAGTCTCGCGGCTCTGCAGGGCGGTTGGTCTTCTTTGCCGCCTGTCTCTCGGTAGGTGTTGCGGCGGTGGTGGCGGTGGCCGGTCTCTCGCAGGCCCTCGACCGCGGCATTCAGGCGCAGGCGCGCCAGCTCCTTGCGGCCGACCTCGCCGTCAGCAGTCGGCGGCCTATCGCCGACGTGGTCATCGCCGCCATCGACGGCCTCCCGGGCGCTCTTCGCACCACCGTGATCGAGCTGCCGAGCGTGGTGTCTCTGCCGGAAGACGCCAATGGCTCTGGAGCGCCGGGGCCGTCGCTGCTCTGCGAGCTCAAGGCGGTGGGACCGGGCTATCCCTTCTACGGATCGGTCGTGACGGAACCCGCTCGTCCGCTCGCTGCGCTGCTCGACGACGATCGGGTTGTGGTGGGACCGGAGCTGCTGGTGAGGCTCGGAGCCTCTGTCGGCGATCATCTTCGGATCGGAACCACGAGCTATGAGATTGCCGGCAACATCACCAGCGAGCCCGATCGGCTGGAAATCGGCGTCACCCTCGGGCCGCGGGTCCTCCTGTCGATGGCGGGTCTCGAGCGAAGCGGTCTCATGGGCCTCGGGAGCAGGGTCTGGCATCGGGGGTTGGTGCGGCTTGCCGATGGCTCGACGCCGGCTCAGGTGGAAGCCGCGGCGGAAGAGGTGCGCAAAGCGGTTGCCGACCCGGAGTTCGTCAACATCGAAACCTACACTGAGGCGCAGCCGGCACTCCGTACCGCGCTATCCAGGGTCGAACGGTTCCTCGGCATGGTGGCGTTGCTGTCGCTGCTCATCGGAGGCATCGGTGTGGCCCAGGCGGTGCGGGCGTGGCTCGCCGGACGGCTTGATGCCATCGCCGTCCTTCGCGCGCTCGGCGTGAGGCCGCGCGAGATTTTCCTTCTCTACCTCGCACAAACCGTTGTGCTGGCTCTCGTGGGCAGTGTCCTCGGTGCGGTGGCAGGCGCGCTTGCGGCGATGGCGGTTCCCGGCTTCCTCGAGAACCTACTGCCGGTGCGGGTGGAGGTCGGGTGGCAGCCGGCGGCGATGGCCCGAGGGATCGCTCTCGGCATTGGCGTAGCCGTGATTTTCGGCCTCCGCCCCCTGTTTGATGTTCTGAAGGTGCCGCCGGTTCGGGTGCTGCGACGCGATGCCGATCCTCTTCCGGTCGGCAAGGCGGTGGCCACAACTTTGTCGGTCGTCCTTGCCGTCGGGGTTTTGGCGACGGCGACGCTGCAATCCGGTTCCCTTGTCCGCGGCGCCCTCTTCGCAGTCGGGTTGATCGTGGCGACAGCGGTGTTGGCCCTCGGTGCGTGGATCGTCGTGCGCCTGGTCGGCCGCGTGCCCCGCGAGTTCGGCGGCGTCGCCCTACGGCACGGTTTGGCAGCACTCGCGCGTCCCGGATCGGGCACCCTTGGCGCGGTTGTCGCCCTCGGTCTGGGAGTGCTGACCGTGCTCGGCATGTACGTGATTCAGGATCGTCTGTCGGCGCAGCTCGAGGCTGAACTTCCGGATGATGCTCCTACCGTTTTCCTGATCGACATCCAGCCCGACCAATGGGAGGGTGTTCGCAGCACCCTCGTTGAATTCGACGCCGAGACGGTCGACTCGGTGGAGGTGGTGATCGCTCGGCTGCAGTCGATCAACGGCGTCCCCGTGGCCGAGCTCGTACCGGAGCAGGACGAGGAATCCCGAGACCGACGTTGGGTGCTGACCCGTGAGCAGCGGCTGACTTCGATGGCGACCCTCCCAGAGGACAACATCATCATCGACGGCGCGCTGTGGTCGGATAAGTCGCGGCCCGAGGTCAGCGTTGAACGAGACTTCGCGACCGACCTGGGGGTGGCGGTGGGCGATTCGGTGGTCTTCAACGTCCAGGGTGTCCCGCTCGAGCTCCTGGTGAGCAGCATTCGTACCGTCGAGTGGGAGCGCTTCTCGATCAACTTCTTCCTCGTCGTCGAACCGGGGGTGTTGGATGAGGCGCCACGCTATCGGATCGCCACGGCACGGCTCGCAGCGGCGGCTGAGCTCCCGGTCCAGAATCAGCTTGCCGCGAGTCACCCGAACGTCACCATGCTGCGGATTCGGGACCTGCTCGAAAAGATTGTCACGGTCCTCGAACAGGTCGGTTTTGGGGTGCGTTTCCTGGGCGCGTTCACCGTCCTCGCCGGAATCGCCATCCTCGCCGGCGCCATCAGCGCCGGCGCGGTCAGGCGCGGGCGTCAGGTGGCGCTCTACAAGACCCTCGGCATGACCCGCGCACAGGTGGCGTCGGTCTTCGCCGTCGAGTACGCCCTGATCGGATTGGTTGCCGGCCTCCTCGGCACCGTAGGAGGGATGGTGCTGGCGATTGCCGTCATCCGCTTCGGGTTCGAAATCGCCTGGGCGTGGTCGCCCACCGTCTATGCGGCATCAGTGGCTGCAACAGTAGGCCTGAGCGTTGTCGCGGGCCTGGCGGCCAGCACCAGGGCCCTGGCGGTGAGGCCGCTGGCTGTTCTGCGACAGGGCGACGGCTAGCCCGCATATCTCACCAGCTTTCGTCGCGAGGGCGGCGAGGTGCCGTGACCAGTTGGGTTTGCAACCTCCTGGCCAACCGGGGAGAGCTCGTCATTGATATCCTGCCGACCTGGTTGCTGGACATCGGCTGGTGATCAGTCGGTTTCGAAGGAACCGCACCGAGTAAAGGAGTCGAGATTATGGGCTCGATAAAAGCGAGTGTCCTGGTTTCCGGAATGGGCTTCATGGTGGTGGCGGCGTGGATGGTTGGTGGTGGTGCGCCGGCGGCCGGGGCCTGCACGACCGCGGTGGTCGCGTCTGAGGCGTCGACCACCGGCACCCCGATCTTGTGGAAGAACCGTGACACGCCGGTACTTTCGAACAAGGTCGTCTTCGTCGACGAAGCGCCGTTCGCCTACCTCTGTCTGGCCAACGCCCGTGCCGACTCCGGACGCTCGTGTTTCGCCGGTCTCAACGAGGCAGGCTTCGCGATCATCAACACCGTGGCTTACAACGTCCCCGAACTGGCCGGCGAGGTCAATGACCGTGAGGGCATCATTCAGGCCGACGCCCTTCGAACGTGCCGGACCGTGGATGATTTCCAACGCTATCTGGAGGCCAACCTCGGCCCGGAGCTCGGCGGCCAGACCAATATCGGGGTCTTTGATGCCGACGGTGGTGCCGCCCTCTTCGAGGTCCACAACCACGGCTTCGAGAGGATCGATGCCGCGGACCAGCCGTCCGGCTATCTCGTCAACACCAACTTCGCCCGCTCCGGCGAGGACGGCGAGGGCGAAGGCTATATCCGGTTTGAGCGGGCAAGCGAACTTTTTCGTACCTTCCCACCTGGCGGGGTTGACCCCGAGGTCATCCTCCATAACTTCAGCCGGGACCTCCGACACCCCTTCCTCGACGACCCGGGGCAGGGTGGCGGTGCGGAGCTGCCGCCCCGGCCGCCGGTGTGGATCAACACCCGCGACCGTATCGACCGTCCGTTCACAGCCTCCGCAGCAGTCATCGTCGGAGGCAATGAAGAGAGGCCCGCCACCCTGTGGATCATCCCGGGCGAGCCACTGACTGCCGCGGCCATCCCCCTGTGGGTGGAATCAGGCCGCAGTCCCGCCGCTCTCTCCGAAGGGGAACGCGCGCCGCTGTGGGAAGAATCCATGCGGATCAAACGGGGGTTGCGGCCCTCGAGGATCGGCCACACGGGCGACTATCTCGATCTCACCCGCCTCGACAATGCTGAGGGCAGCGGATATCTGCCCGGGCTCCTGGAAACGGAATCCTCGATCTTTGCCGACACCGCGGCGTTCCTCGCCGGGCGGCCCGGGCCGGAGGAGCTTGGTGATTATCAGGAGCAGGTTGCGGACCGGGTGCTCGGGCACCTGCAGTCCATCGTCATCGAAGGATCCGAGCCGCCGCCGACCCCGCTCGAGCGCAACGACGGCGCCAGGCTCACCACCTATGGTGAGCTCTCCAACTATTTGCGGGAGCTGGCTGCCGCGGGCCCCGAGGTGGATCTGAGACCCATCGGGGTCTCGGGTGACGGGCGCGAGATAGGCGCTCTGTTCTTTACCCGTCGCGCTCACACGGGAGAGCCGCGCGAGGACAAATTGAAGGTGCTGATTTCCTGTCAGCAGCACGGTAACGAGCCGTCGGGGAAGGAGGCTGCGCTCGAGTTAGCTCGTCAACTGGTTGTGGATGACGGCGGGTTGCTCGACCACCTCGATCTCGTCCTCGTGCCCCAGGTCAATCCGGACGGCTCGGAGGCGGGGACCCGACGCAACGCTGCCGATGCCGACCTCAACCGAAACCACGTCATCCTCTCCGAACCCGAAGTCCTGGCTTTGCACGATCTCTTTCTCGATTGGATGCCCGAGGTCACCCTCGATATCCACGAGACCAACGTCTCGAAGACCAGCTGGATGAACGCCGGCTATCTCAAGGATCCGACCGAGCAATTCGGCGGCGTCTCCAACCTCAACATCGCGGAGGAGTTGCGGGCCCTTTCAGCCGAGGTGATCGAGCCCGATGTGGGGCGGCGAATCCGAGACGCCGGTGTGAGCTACCACGAGTACATTGTGGGTGGCCCTCCTGAGGAGAAACGTCTGCGTTTCAGCACCACCGACATCAACGATAGTCGGCAGAGCATGGGAATCTACAACACCCTTTCCTTTCTTTTCGAGGGCAAGCGGTGGGACGACCACACGGCGCACATCGCATCGCGCACGGCTGGTCAGGTTGTGGCCATGAGGTCCTTTCTCGAGACCATCGCGGCCA
>JACXWA010000019.1 GCA_014764485.1 Candidatus Sulfomarinibacter kjeldsenii | reverse complement strand
TCGATGTCGGTTCGATTCTGGTCGCTGTCGGTTTTCAGGAGTTCGATGCCCGCAAGCTCGGCGCCTACGGTTACGGCCGGCTCCCCAATGTCGTCACCAGCCTCGAGCTCGAGAGAATGCTCAACGCTTCGGGTGTGACCCACGGACACGTGGTGCGGCCCGGGGATCTCGAAACACCGAAACGGATTGTCTTCATCCAGTGCGTTGGTGCCCGCGGCGAGGGCGGCCGTCCCTACTGCAGCCGTTTCTGCTGCATGAACGCGGTCAAGGACTCGATGCTGATCCGCCAACACGACCCCGAGGTCGAGGAGATCACTATCCTCTACACCGACCTCCGCGCCTTCGGCAAAGGATTCGACGATTTTGTCGAGCGCTCCAAGGAGCAGGCAAGCGCCGTCTATGTGCGCGGCCGGCCCGCGAAGGTGATTCACCATCCCGACGACGATAGCCTCGAGGTCTTTGTCGAGGACACCCTCGGTCATGAACAGACCAGGATCCCGGCCGACATGGTTGTGCTTTCGGTGGCCGCTGCGCCCAACGATGGCGCCGTCAAGCTCGCCGAAATCCTCGACATCGAAACTGATCAGAATGGATTCATCGCTCGCCGCGATCCGGCGATCTCGGCGGTGGAGACTTCGCGTGACGGAGTTTTCGTCTGCGGTAGCGCCGTAGGGCCTCAGGTCATTCCCGACTGCGTGGCACAGGCATCGGCCACTGCGGCCCGGGCGCAGCTCTACCTCGCCGGCCACCGTGTCGAGGAAACAAAGGAGAGGGCCGAGCCCATGGAGCTGGGTGGTCCACCGCGGGTCGGGGTCATGGTCTGTCATTGCGGGATCAATATCGCCGGCGTACTCGAGGTCGAAGAGCTGGCAGCCTACGCGGAGAGCCTAGCGGGTGTCGAGGTGGCGCGCACCGATCTCTTCGCATGCTCGTCGACCGGCCAGGACGAGCTCGTGGAGACGATTCGCGAACACCGACTCAACCGAATTGTCATCGCCGCCTGCACCCCTCGCACCCACGAACCAGTCTTTCGTGAGACCCTCGACCGAATCGGATTCAACCCCTACCTCCTGGAGATGGTCAATATCCGAGACCAGTGCTCCTGGGTCCACGCCGCCACGCCGGACGCCGCGCAGGTCAAGGCAAAGGCGTTGATCCGTATGGGCGTGGCGCGCGCGTGCCATCTCGAAGAGCTCGAGGAGGGCTCGGCTGCCATGACTCGGGCGGCGTTGGTGATCGGCGGCGGCATCGGCGGCATTCAGGCCGCCACCGACCTCGCCGTGCAGGGTTTCCCGGTCACCCTCGTTGAGAAAACGGACCGCCTCGGTGGCCGGCTTGCCAAACCTAACCTCATGCTCCTGTATCCCAACCAACGGCCGGCGAGCGAGGTGCTCGCCGAGAAGATCGAACGACTGGAAGCAAGCGGCGCACGGGTGCTTCTCGAGACCGAGGTCAAGAATATTACGGGCTTCGTGGGGAGTTTCGAGGCCACCCTGGAGGGCGCGGTCGATGAGGTGCTCCCGGTTGGAGCGGTGATCCTCGCGATCGGCGCCGATCTTCACGATCCGGGCTCGGAACACCGCTACGACGAGCTCGAAAACGTGGTGACCTCGGAAGAGCTGGAGCGCGAGTTCTGCAACGAAGGAGACCTCGGCTTTGGAGGCGCCAAGCCGTCGAGCGCGGCCCTGATCCTGTGCGTCGGCTCTCGCGATCCGGAGAGCTTTTCCGGCTGCTCTCGCTACTGTTGCCCAACCGCGATCAAGCAGGCCATCGAGCTCGCCGATCGCGGCATCGACACCACGGTTTTCTACAGAGATATCCGCACAATTTCGACCGGCGCAGAGGAAATGTACCGCGAGGCGCGCGGCAAAGGAGTGCTCTTCGTTCGAATCCCGCCGCAAGAGCGGCCGGAAATCGTCGGTAAGAAACGCGCTCAGGCGGTGCGTTGTTTCGATGAGCTGCTCAACCGCACCATCGAGGTGCCGGCGGACTTCGTAGTGCTGTCGGTCGGGATGCGGCCGCGGCAGCCCGAGACCGATCACTTCCACGAGATGCTCAAGGCCAGCGTCGGTCTCGATGGCTTCTTCCTCGAGCGCCACCCAGAGCTGGCGCCGGTCGAGACGGCGGTCGAAGGAGTGTTCCTCGCCGGAACGGTGCAGGGGCCGAAGGACATCGTCGACACCGTCGCACAGGCGTCGGCGTCAGCCGCCAAGGCGGCGGTGTTTCTGGCGCACGACCGGGTACGGCTGGATCCGGCGGTGGCGGTGGTCGATCCCGAAACCTGCCGCGGATGTGGCGACTGCGTCGATATTTGCGAGTTCCAGGCGCCTGCGCTTTTCGAAACCGAGTTCGGGGTGTATGCGGCCGAAATCAACGCGTCGCTGTGCAAGGGCTGTGGAACCTGTGCCAGCTGGTGTCCGTCAGGGGCCATCACCGCACGCCACTTCACGGATCGGCAGGTGCTCGCCCAGATCGATGCCTTCTTCGATGAACAAAGGGGGGCACGTCAATGACCGCAGATCCCTCTCCGTCTCCACGCCCGGCCCAAAAAAAGAAGAAGGCGGCGACGCGCAAGGCTGCCAAAACGGCCTTTGACCCACGCATCGTGGTTTTCGCCTGCAACTGGTGTTCTTACGCCGGCGCCGACACCGCCGGAGTGTCACGGATCCAGCACCAGCCCCATTTCCGCATGATCCGGGTGATGTGTTCCGGACGCATCCAACCCGCGTTCGTGCTGCGCGCCTTCGAAAAAGGTGCCGACGGCGTGTTGGTATCGGGGTGCCACTTCGGTGACTGTCACTACATCTTCGGCAACGAGCGTGCAGTGGAGCAGTTCGAAAAGACCATGAACGTGGTCAAGCTGCTCGGCATTGAAGAAGGTCGCCTGCGGCTGGAGTGGATCTCGGCCGCCGAAGGGGCCCGCTTTGCCGAGGTCATCGATGAGTTCACCGACCAGGTGCGGGTGCTCGGGCCGAGCCCGTTTGCGACGAGCGACGCGATCGAGGAAATCGAAGTTCCCGAAACGGAGACTGAGACGGGAAAGGGCATGGAGGCCTGACATGCAGCAGCTCGTCAGAGACACCAACGCATGGGCCTGTTACGACTGCGGCAAGTGTACGGCCACCTGTCCGGTGGCTCGGGTCGGCGGTTCGTTGAGCCCGCGGCGGCACGTACTCAGCGCCAACCTCGGCGAGGAGACAGATCCGGGTCGTGACGACACCCTCTTCACCTGCCTGACGTGCGGTCTGTGCGAGTCACGGTGCCCGGCGGAGGTGAGCTACACCGGGCTCGTGCGGCGACTGCGCGAGGCCGCCTTCGATGCCAAGATCGAGCCCGAGTGTCCCCACGGCGGAGCCCTTCAATCGGTGATGCGGATGATGGCAAAGGGAGGGACCCAACAGGATCGGCTCGGCTGGCTCACAGAGGACTTGAAGACCGATCCGAAAGAGGGGGAGGTCTTTCTGTGGACCGGCTGCACCGGCTACTACGACGCCTTCTTCCCCGAGTTCGATATGAAGACCGTGGAGGGCACCAAGGCCACCGTCCGAATCCTGAATCACCTCGGGATCACACCGGTGGTTTCGCCGGAGGAGCGGTGCTGCGGCCACGATTTGCTGTGGAACGGGGATCGACAGAGCTTCGACGCCCTGGCCCGACATAACGTGGAGCTGGTGCGTTCGAGCGAAGCGTGGATGGTCGTGACGCCATGCGCCGAGTGCGCTCGGACCTGGAAGATCGACTATGAGCCGTACTTTGAAGGCCGAATCCCGCAGGTCGTGCATCTGACCGAGCTTCTCGAAGAGCGCTTCGACGATCTTCGGTTGAAGGCGAATGGAATGAACCGGGTGACCTATCAGGATCCCTGCCGTCTCTGCCGCCATATGGGCGTTCACGATGCTCCGAGGAAGGTGCTCGAGGCCATTCCCGGGATCGAGCTCGAAGAAATGAAATCCAACCGGCATGGCGCCGCGTGCTGTGCCGGCGGTACCTGGGGTAACTGCGACCGCTTCGCCAAGCGGATCCAGATCGACCGCTTGCGCGAGGCGCGGGCAACCGAAGCCGAAGTGTTGGTGACAGCCTGTCCGAAGTGCCAAATCCATTTCCGTTGTGCGATGAAGGACCCGAATTTCGGATCAGAAATTTCGATCGAAATGCTCGACGTGGCCGAGGTGGTCGCGTCGGCGCTGGTGTAACAGAAAGGGAGAGCGTGTATGGCTACTCTCGACACGGTTGACGAGCTCCGAATAGGCGTGTTTGTCTGCGACTGCGGCCTCAACATCGCGGGTGCGCTGGATTGTGGGGCGGTGACCGAGTACGCGGAAACCTTACCGGACGTGGTGTGCGCGGTGCGCAACAAGTACACCTGCGCTGATCCCGGGCAGAACGAGATCAAGGACGCCGTCCGGGAACACAAGCTGAACCGCGTCGTGGTGGCGTCGTGCACCCCGCGGCAGCACGAGCCCACCTTCCGCCAGTGCGTCCTGGATGCCGGCCTCAACCCCTATCTGATGGAGATGGCCAACCTCCGCGAGCACTGCTCCTGGGTCCACCCGGGTGACTGGGAGGGCGCGACCGCCAAGGCCAAGGATCTGGTGGCAAGCGCGGTGGCGCGGGCGCGTTTCCTGCAGGAGCAGGAGGAGCTCGCGGTGCCCGTCACGCGCAGGGCGTTGGTGATCGGCGGCGGGATCGCTGGCATCGAGGCGGCGCTCGAACTGGCTGACCAGGGCCACGAGGTGACCCTGGTCGAGAAACAGGCATCCATCGGTGGGATCATGGCGCAGCTCGACAAGACCTATCCCACCATGGACTGCTCGATATGAATTCTCGGCCCTAAGGCCATCGATGCCGGTCGGCATCCACGTATCGAGCTCCTGACGTACTCCGAGGTAGAGGAGGTTTCCGGTTATATCGGCAACTTCACGGTCAAGATTCGCAAGAAACCGCGCTATGTCGACCCCGAGCTGTGCAACTCGTGTGGTGAGTGCGCCGCCGTCTGTCCGGTGGTGGCGCCGGACGAATTCCAAATGGGATTGTCGTCGCGCAGGGCGGTCTACATTCCGTTTCCGCAGGCGGTCCCCTGCTCTTACATCCTCAACATGGACGACTGCCTCGGTATCAATCCCATCGCCTGCGGCAAGTGCGCCGAGGTCTGTGAGAAGGATGCAATCAACTACGACGACCAGGGAGAGGTGGTGACCCGCGACGTGGGCGCGATCATCGTAGCAACCGGCCTCGATGTCTACGACCCGACCGAGATGGACGAGTACGGCTACACCCGCTTCGAGAACGTCATCACGTCGATGGAGTTCGAGCGCCTGATCTGCGCCGGCGGGCCCACCGACGGCCACTTCGTGCGCCCCTCGGACCAGGAGCGGCCGAAGAGGATCGGTTTTATCCAGTGTGTCGGCTCTCGCAACCCGAAGATCGGCAGGCCCTACTGCTCGAACATCTGCTGCATGAACACCATCAAGGACACCCTGCTGTTGGCGGACCACTACCCGGACACCCAAAACTCGGTTTTCTACCAGGATATCCGGGCCTCCGGCAAGAGCTTCGAAGACATGTTCCAGCGCTCCAAGGAGGCGGGCACCCGTTATATCCGTGGTCTGCCCGGCGACATCGACGAGGATCCGAAAACACGGCACCTCATCGTCACTGTCGAGAACACCACCTCCGGCAAGCTCGAGCGTCACGAGCTCGATATGGTCGTGCTGTCGGTCGGCGTCCAGCCCTCCGCTGACCGCGACAAGCTGGCGAGCATGCTGACCCTTTCCAAGACATCGGACGGCTTCTTCATGGAGTCGCACCCCAAGCTCAAACCGGTGGATGCGCCGACGCGGGGGGTCTATTTCGCGGGTTTCTGTGAGTCGCCCAAGGACATCAAGGATTCGGTATGTCAGGCGGGCGCGGCGTCGTCCCGAGCCGGCGCGCTGCTCAACGCCGGCGAGATCAAAATCGAGGCGATCACCAGCGTGATTGACGGCGAAGCCTGCTCGAAGTGCGGTCTCTGCGCAAAGGTCTGCCCCTACGGCGCCATCACGTGGCAAAAAGGTGAGGTGGCGGCCGTCGTCGAGGCGGCCTGCGCCGGCTGCGGCGCCTGCGGTGCTACCTGCACCTTCGGCGCGATCACCATGCGCCACTTCACCGACGACCAGCTGATCGCTCAGGTGCGCGCGATCCTCGCGGAAAAACCAGAGGACAAGGTCTTTGGATTTGCCTGCAACTGGTGCTCCTACGCCGGCGGTGACATGGCCGGGATTTCACGCATCCAGTACCCCTCGACCAACCGTGTGATCCGGACGATGTGCTCGGCGCGGGTGTCGGAGGAGATGGTGCTCGAGGCCTTCCGCTGCGGCGCGCCGGTGGTGCTGGTTTCCGGCTGCCACTATGCCGACTGCCACTACATCGATGCCAACCGGCAGACCGTCAAACGGGTGCAGAAGCTGTGGAACAAGCTGGAAAAGGCCGGGGTGCGTCCCGAGCGGCTGCAGTTGGAGTGGATCTCGGCTGCCGAAGGCCAGAAGTTCGCGAAGGTGATGCGGCAGATGGAGGAACTCCGACAGACGGTGACCGCGGATGAGATCGCGCACGCGAGGGAGGCGCTCAAACCGAAGCCGAAGAAGAAACCGAAGACGAAGGAGAAAGAAGAAACCGCCCCAACGGCGAGCTGAGAAAGGGTTGAGGGATGGCAACCACCACCATCGAGAGTTTTCGCTGCATGATGTGCGAACACGAGTACGAGGAGAAGGTGTCCAAAGGTGAGGATGTCGAGCGCTCTTGTCCGAAGTGTCGGTCGAACAGCATCCGGCACCTGAAAAAGAAAAAAGTGGCCAAGCCGAACTGAGGGTGAATTAGGAATTAGGAATGAGGAATTAGGAATTGGGCACCGAGAGCGCAAAACCTGGGAGGCTGGTATGAGCTCGTCCGACGCCAAAGACGAAGTCGTTCGAGTTGACTTCGCCTTCAAGCGCGAGCTTGCCAAAAAGGTCGAGGGCGACCTCGCGAACTTCTGCTATCAGTGCGGTGCCTGCGTCGGCGATTGCCCGGCGACGCGCTACTCTCCGGCCTTCAACCCGCGCGAGATCATGCTCAAGGTGCTTTACGGCCTCGAGTCCGAATTGCTTGGTCCGGACTCTGTGTTGTGGCAATGCACCAACTGTTACGGCTGCCACGAGCGCTGTCCGCAGGAGGTCAAGCCGGTCGAGGTCATCATCTCGCTCAAGAATATGCTCGCCGACCGCGGTCTCGCGCCACCCGCCGCCGACAAGGTGATTCAGACCTTCATGGCTCAAGGCCGCACGGTGCCCGCCAACCCGGCCATCGACAAACAGCGCGCGAAGTTCGATCTGCCGCCGATGGGTGCGGTGCCGATGGATGAAATTCTCGCTCTCATCGGACCCGAAGCCGAGGAGGAAAGCGGCTCGTGAAACGCTACGCCTTCTTCCCCGGCTGTCTGATCCCCGCCCGCCACCCGGCGATGGAGTTCGCGATCCGATCGACTTTGCCCAAACTGGGCATCGAGATCGTTGATCTCGAGGGAGCCTCGTGTTGCCCAGACCCGATCTATTTCAAATCCAAGGACAAGCTCGACTGGCTTGCGGTCGCGGCGCGTAATCTGACCCTCGCCGAGGATCTCGGCCTCGACATCTTCACCAATTGCTCCGGCTGCACGGCGACACTGTCCGAGACCTATCACCTGCTTCAGGACGAGGAGCTGCGCGATCGGGTCAACCGCCGGCTTGCGCGTGTCGACCGGGAATACCGTGGGACGAGCCGGGTGCGCCACATCGCGACCCTGGTTCGCGACGAGGTCGGGTACGACGCAGTACGAGAGTCGGTGGAGCGACCGCTCGAAGGGCTCAAGGTCGCGATTCACTATGGGTGCCACCTGCTCAAACCGTCGCGGATCATGCAGGTGGATAACCCCGACGACCCGCAGGTGCTGGAACGACTGATCGAGGCGTTGGGGGCGACTCCGGTGCGGCACGCCAACTGGTATCTCTGCTGCGGCAAAGCGTGCGATGGAGAGGAAATCCCCAATCAGATGATGCACGATCTCCTCGCCACCGTGCACGACGAGAAGGCGGACGTTCTGGGCATGATCTGTCCGACCTGCTTTGGTCAGTTCGACCACGGGCAAATGAAGATCGCCAAGCTCTTCGACGAGGACTTCCACACCCCGCCCATCTACTATTTCCAGCTTCTGGCGTTCGCCCAGGGCGTGCCGTACGGAAAGCTGGGTTTCGAAAGGCAACGATTCAAACCAGTCGCGCTGCAGCGATACGAGGAAGTAGCGGCGAAATGACGGCTGGAATCCAAGGAGGACCGGTGTGAGTAGAGTTGGCGTTTTTGTGTGCCACTGCGGAGAAAACATTGCCCGCAACGTGAAGGTACAAGAGGTGGTTGAGTCTTCCCGGGATATCCCCGGGACCGTGGTGACTGCCGACTACCCGTACCTGTGCTCCGCTCCGGGTCAGCAAATGGTGATCGATGCTATCGAAGAGCACGACCTCGACCGGGTGGTGGTGGCCGCGTGCTCTCCCCAGTTGCACGAACCGACCTTTCGCGCGGCTGCCGCCCAGGCCGGGCTGAACCCCCATCTGTGCGAGATGGCGAATATTCGTGAACACTGCTCGTGGGTCCACCGCGACGCCGAGCAGGCCAGCGCCAAGGCCTACCAGACCGTCGTCGCCGCCGTCGAGCGGGTCAAGCGGTCGAGGCCACTCGACCCGATCGAGGTGCCGGTCACCAAGAGGGCATTGGTGATCGGCGCTGGTGTCGCCGGGATCCGCTCTGCCCTCGACATGGCCAACGCGGGCCATTCGGTGGTGCTGGTCGAACGCCAACCATCGATCGGCGGAAACATGTCCCGCCTGTCAGAGACCTTTCCTACCCTGGACTGCTCGCAGTGCATCCTGACGCCGCTCATGGTGCAGGTTTCTCGGCACCCCAACATCGAGCTCCTGACCTACTCCGAGATCGAGGAGGTGTCGGGCTATGTCGGCAACTTCAAGGTCCGCATTCGCCGTAAACCGAGTTTCGTGGTGGCTGAAGACTGCACGGCCTGTGGAGACTGCGCCGAGGTCTGCCCGCAGCCGAGCGGCAACGAATTCGACATGGCGCTGTCGAGCCGAAAGGCGATCTACATCCCGTTCCCCCAGGCCGTGCCGTCCGTCTACACCCTCGATCCCGACCGTTGCCTGAACTCCAAGCTCGACTCACCCACCGGTTTCAGGGTCCTTGCGTGTGTCAAGTGCGATGAGGTCTGCAAGCCTCAGTGCATCGATTTCGACATGCAGCCGGAGTTCATCGAACGCGAGGTCGGCGTCATCGTTGCCGCCACCGGTTTCGACATGAAGCTCGGCCAGCAGGCCGCGGAGTGCGGCTACGGCAAGCACGTGGACGTCATGGACGGCCTCGAGTTCGAACGCATGCTGTCGGCATCCGGGCCCACCGAGGGCGAGGTGCGGCGTCCGTCCGACGGCAAGACACCCAAGGACGTGGTCTTCATCCAGTGCGTCGGCTCCCGCAACCCCGAGCACGGGGTGTCCTACTGCTCTCGCATCTGCTGCATGTACACGGCCAAGCACGCTCTGCTGCTGCGCCATAAAGTGCCGGAGTCGCGGGCCTATATCTTCTATATGGATATCCGCGCCGGTGGTAAGGGCTATGAGGAGTTTGTCCATCGAGCCATGGAGGAGGAGCGGGTGATGTACATCCGCGGCCGCCCCAGCCAGATTATCGAGGAAGAGGGCAAGCTCAAGGTGCTCGGTGTCGACACCTTGTCCGGGCGCACGGTGGAAATCGATGCCGACATGGTGGTGCTGGCTGCCGCGATGGAGCCGGCAGATCACGGCGAGATCGCGGGCAAGCTGCGCATCGCTGCCGATACCGACGGCTTTTTCAAGGAGGCCCATCCCAAACTGCGGCCGGTCGAGACCCTGACCGCCGGAATTTTCCTCGCCGGCACCGCGCAGGCGCCCAAAGACATTCCGGACACGGTGTCCCAGGCCTCGGCAGCCGCCTCCAAGGGTATGGAGATGCTGTCGAAAGATTTTCTCGAGCGCGATCCGTCGACCGCTCACGTCGACGAGTCCGCGTGCGCTGGCTGTTTCGAATGTCTGGCGGTGTGCCCCTACGGTGCGATCGAGCGCAAACAGCTGCTCGACGCTCAAGGGGAGGTCTTCCGCGAGGTGGCGGCGCCCAACCCGGCCATGTGCGAGGGCTGCGGGCTGTGCACCGTGACCTGTCGCGGCGGATATATCGACCTCGAAGGCTACACCGATGAGCAGGTCTTTGCCCAGCTCGGGGCCCTGGGCGCGCTGCGGGAGGTGATCGAACGATGACTGAAGCCAATGTCACCGCCGCCAAAAGTGAAGCCGGCGCCGTTCCCGAAAACTGGAAGCCCCACATCGTCGCCCTGGTCTGCAACTGGTGCAGCTACGCCGGTGCCGATATGGCCGGCACCACCCGCCGCGAGTACCCCGCCAACGTACGCATGATGCGATTCCCCTGCACCGGCCGCATGAGCCCACTGATGATTCTGAGGGCTTTCGAGCAGGGAGCCGACGGGGTACTGGTTTCGGGCTGTCACCCCGGAGACTGTCACTACGTTCAAGGGAACCTGGTGGCCCGTCGCCGTTTCACCATCTTCAGATCGTTGATGGACTTCATCGGCGTCGATCTCAAACGACTCCACTTCGCGTGGGTGTCGGCGGCCGAGGGCCACAAGTGGGCCAAGGTCGTCAGCGAAGTGACCACTTCGGTCCAGGAGGCTGGGCCTCTGCCCAGCTTCGAGCATCCCGAGGGTTGGGGCGGCATCGACCTCCCTGAAATGACCGGCAGCGGCCCGCAGGAACTTGACGAGCAACGGCTCGACGCGATTCGCGCAAACCTGCGGAAGGCCGCGTCCGAGGTTTTGACGACAGAGCGTGCCGGCGTGGTCATCGGCTACGGCTCGGGTTCCCTTCCCGACCAGACCCATCCGGTCCTGATCACCAAGACCGCGGAATGCGAAAAGCTGGAGTGGGGCCAGGGCTGCCGAAACAACCTCGGCGCCTACGTCGGCTCGGCCCTCGAAAAGCACGAGCGGGTCGCAGTGGTGGCCAAGACATGTGATCTCGGTGCTATCAGCGGGCTGATCAGGGAAGGCCAGCTGCGACGCGATCAACTGCTGGTCATTGGGGTTCAGTGCCCCGGAGTTCGCGACGGTTCGGGCCTCGCCACCAAATGCCTTTCATGCTCCGGGGACCCGCATCCGATCTGTGACCTCGTGGTCACGGTCGAGGGTGTTCAAGAGAGCTGTGAAGATCCCTCGGCCGCCGCCCTCGATACGCCGGACGCGCGCGACGAGCAGATCGCCTATCTGGAGTCGTTGCCCCACGAAGAACGTTGGCAGTACTGGCAGCGGCAGTTCGGAAGATGCCTTCGTTGTTACGCGTGCCGCGCCGCCTGTCCTCTGTGTTACTGCTCGACCTGCATCACCGATAAGCACCGTCCGCAATGGGTTCCCACCTCTATCGACCACCCCGGAAACAGCACCTGGAACATCATCCGGGCGGTCCACCTGGCGGGACGCTGTACGGGGTGTGACGAGTGCGCGCGGGTGTGTCCGGCCGACATCCGGCTTGATCTGATCAACCGCAAGCTTTCGCTCGAGGTTGAACGGCAGTACGGCAAGATCGGTCTGGATCCCGAGGAGAAGTCGGCACTGGTCGACTTTCGGATGGAAGATTCGGAGGAGTTCATCCTGTGAGGAGAGATTGATGGAGTCATCGTGGAAGCTGACCGACACCCAACTCAGGAAGTGGTTGAGCGGTCTTCTTGACGGAAACAGCGTTGTCGCCCCGGTCGAAGAGGATGGGGTCCTGCTGTTCCGTCCGATTGCATCGGAGGATCAGGCCGTCGTCAAACCATCGGGCAAGACCAGGTGGTCACCGAAGGAGTTTCTCTTCCCGCGGTCGGAAGCCTTGTATCGCTACAACTTCAAAGGTGGAACTGTCCAGCTCGAAGATCCGCCCGTGCCCGAGGAGCACCAGGTGCTCTTCGGGGTGCGGAGCTGTGACGCCTCCGGGTTGGTCCGTCTCGACGAGATCTTCCTGAGCGGCACCAAGGACCGCCTCTACGCCGCCCGCCGGGAGAACACGACGGTCGTCTCGGCGGCCTGCGCGGCGGCCGATGTGGAGTGCTTCTGCACCGCAGTCGGCTACTCACCTGTGGGCGAGGAGGGGAGCGACGTTCAGCTCGTGCCCCTCGGCGAGGACTGGATGCTGAGGGTGCTCACCGACAAAGGTCGGGACCTCGTCAGCGATGCCGGCGACGGCTGGACGGCGGCGACCGCCAAGGACGGCAAGCGCATCGCGGAGCTAGAAAAATCGGTCGCCGGACAAATCGAACGGAGCCCGGTCAATCGGGAATGGTCGCAGGTCCTCGAAGAGGGCTTCGAGCACGGTGCGTGGGACCGTCTCGCCCAACACTGTCTCGGCTGCAGCGTGTGTGCCTACGTTTGTCCTTCCTGCTCGTGCTTCGACATGAACCACGAGGCCAACGCGTGGTGCGGAGAGCAGTGCCGATCCTGGGACGCCTGCACCTTCCCGCTCTTCACCCACCACGCCTCGGGCCACAACCCGCGCGAGACGAAACAAGAGCGGTATCGACAGCGGGTGCTCCACAAGTTCGCGTTCAGGGAGGAGGACGAAGACCCCTTCCGCTGCGTGGGCTGTGGACGCTGCGTATCGCTGTGTCCGGCCGGGCTTGACATCGTCAATACGGTGTCTGCGGCGGTCGAGGCCATTCGGGAGGAGGGCGCAGATGCCGCTCGCTGAAGCAGTACCCAATCCGTATCAGCCGAGCCTGGTTCGGATCCACGATTTTTTGGACGAGACTCCCGACGTCAGGACCTTGCGGCTGCAGTTTGTCGACGACAACGAGGCCGGTGGGTTTGCCGGTTGGGAGCCGGGCCAGTTCGGTCAGTTCACTGTCTTCGGCGCCGGCGAGTCGGTCTTTGCGCTGGCCAACGCCCCCTGGCGGCCGAACGGAGATCGGGCGAGCGCGCCGACGATCGAGTGCACCTTTCGCATGGTGGGCAAGGTGACCTCGGCTCTGCGTGCAATGTCCAAAGGACAGGTGATCGGCTTCCGCGGCCCCTACGGCAACCACTTTCCGGTTGATGACTGGAAGGGCAAGGACCTCGTTTTCATCGGTGGCGGCATCGGCATGGCGGCCCTGCGCTCGGCGATGTTGGACGTTATCAATCGCAAATCAGAGTTTGGCGACGTTGTAATCCTCAACGGTGCACGATCGGTGGGAGATATGGTCTACACCGACGAGATGCCGGGCTGGCAGGAGGTCGATGGCGTCGAGGTCGTACGGACCGTCGATCCCGGTGGTGAGACCGAGGGCTGGGACGGCGAGGTGGGTCTCCTGCCCAACGTCTTCGAGGGCCTCGGTCTCGACCCGGATGGGCGCATCGTCATCGCCTGCGGGCCGCCGATCATGCTCCACTACCTCTTCCTCAGTCTCGGCAAGGTTGGATACTCACCCGATCAAGTGGTGACGACCCTCGAGAACAAGATGAAGTGCGGTATCGGCCACTGCGGCCGATGCTATGTCGGGCCCTTCTCGGTGTGCCGGGACGGCCCAGTCGTGACGTGGGCCGAGCTGAACGAGCTGCCGAAGGACTATTGATGCATCCACGGAATCACGTCGAATCGCAGATCGGAGCTTCACGGTCATGAATGCGAGAATTAGACCCGACTGGGACATCAGGGACGCCATCCTCGAAATGGGTGGTACCGACGCTTACAAGTGCTATCAGTGTGGCAAGTGCATGGCGGTGTGTCCGTGGACTCACGTCGAATCGGTGGTCTTCCCCGTGTATCGGACGCCGCAATCCGTCAAGCTCGGCGCCATCATGTCGTCAGAGGACACCGACGAAATCGAGCGGGAGGTCACCGAGGTCTACCGTTGTGTGGGCTGCGAGTCGTGCAGCACCTGGTGCCCGCACGGCGTCCACATGCCCGACATCATGCGTGGCATCCGTCGCATCCTCGTCGAGTTCGGCTCCTATCCGTCCGAGCTTTCGGAGTCGGTATCCCGGATTCACAGTTCGGGCAATCCCTTCGGCGAGCCTAGGGAAAAGCGGGCGGCGTGGACCGAAGGCGCCGAGGTTCCGCCCTTCGAGACCGGGATGGATTACCTCTACTCGCCGTGCTGCGTACCTGCGTACGACCCGCGTGCCGTCAACGTGGCGAAGGCCTCGGTTGAGGTCCTGAAGGCGGCAAACGTCAGCTTCGGGATCCTCGGCGACGGGGAGTCCTGTTGCAGCGAGGCCATCCGCCGGGCCGGCGCCGAGGAGGTCTTCCAGGAAGTTGCCGGCGCCAATGTCACAGCCTTCAGCGAGGCCGGTGTGAAGAAGGTGGTGACGACCTCGCCGCATTGCCACCGGACCTTCGACCAGGAATACGGAGAGCTCGGGGCAAACTTCGAAAGCGTTCACCAGACCCAACTCTTCGCCAGGCTCATCGAGCAGCAGCGGCTCGAACCGAAGAATGCGCTCGACAAGAAGGTCGTGTATCACGACCCGTGCGCACTCGGCCGTGGCTGTGGTATCTACGACGAGCCGCGTGAGGTTCTCAAGAGCATTCCCGGGCTCGACCTGGTGGAGATCCCCAACTACTCCCGCGAGTACAGCCTGTGCTGTGGAGGTGGCAGCGGCGGCGTTTGGCTCGAAAGACCGAAGGGTGAACGATTCTCAGATATCCGCGTCCAGCAGGCGGCGGCGACCGGGGCCGAGATCCTGGCCGTGGCCTGTCCTTACTGCCTGCAGATGTTCGAGGATTCGGTCAAGACGATGGACCTCGAACTCGAGGTCAAGGACGTCAGCGAGCTGTTGGCCGAGGCGCTGTAGTCTGCCCTGAGACAGGGCACCGGGATCCGAAATCGGGTGTGGTGTGGTGCCGAGGTCTTGAGGGAAGCGGGTTGCTGCATTAGATTGTATTCAGAGTTCCAGAAATAGGGGCGCTCCAGCCCTCCGAAAGATCGCGTCCCGGATCGGTGGTCAGCATGGAATGTGTCAGCTGCGTCCGCATTTTCGAGGAGGTTGGGGATGCCTTCAACTCGACCCTTGGAACCGAGGAAAAGCTCGAAAAGGTAGCCAGAGCAATCGTCAAGTACCTGGATATCAAGGCGTGCCACTTCCGGGTTCTCAGTCGTGACCAGAGGAGCCTCGACCACGTCGCATCCTTCGGTCTCAGTAGGAAGTTTCTGGACAAGGGCCCGGTCGACGCGGAAAAAAGCGTCTCCGAAGCGCTCAGAGGGCACGTTGTCATGGTCGAGGACTGTGCCGACGACCCACGGATCCAGTTCCCAGAAGAACACGTTGAAGAGGGCATCGTGTCATTGCTCACCGCCCCACTCAGCGCGCGAGGCAACGTCATCGGAGTGATGCGCCTTTCCTCTGGAAAAAGGAAGGAATTTTCCGAACAGGAGTTGACGGCCATCAAGACCCTCGCCTCCTTTTCAACCAGCGCGATCACCCACTCGATGTTCCACGACATTCTCGGCGAGGTCGCCACGGCCGCGCGGTCGTCGCTCGATCTGAAGGAGGTCCTCGAGTCGACTGTGCGTGTGGTGTGCGAAAGTCTGCGCGTCAGGGGCAGTACGATCCGGCTTCTCGACAGGCGCGGGAACCTCGAGCTGCGAGCGACCTTTGGTCTGAGTCAGCAGTACCTGGAGACTGCGTCGACCGACCCGGGCGAAGCGGTGGCCGAAGCCTTGAACGGAACGTGTGTGGCGATTCTCGACGCTCATACGGATCCCCGAATTCGACATCACGATGAGATGGAGAGAGAGAAGATCTCCTCGGTGCTGTTCGTACCGCTGATGAGTCGTGAAAAGGTGATCGGAGTGCTTTCGGTCTACACCCACAACCCCTACACCTTCTCCGATGATGAGAAGGAGCTCATGACGGCGCTCGGAGAACAATGCGCGCTGTCGATTCGCAACGCACAGATGTACCACACCATCAAACGCAGGTACCAGGATGTGGTGGACGAGTTCCAGGTGTGGTTCGAGCATTACCAGACGTATCCTGTGAGGAAAAACGACCACATCTGAGCCAGTTGACCAGGCGGCCATTCAGATTTTGCGTCTCGTTACCTGGCGTTTCGGCGATCGAGGCCGTATCTTGTCTATAAGAACAACTTAGAAAAGCTCACGGCTGCGGTGAAAAACCGCTCGCTTCGGCGTTGCCGTGGCGAAAGGAGGGCTTTATGGCTGGGACTGTCGCGAGCTTGCAATTTGTGGCAAGTATCGAAAAAAACCTGACAATGAAGGATGGACGACTGGTGACGGTGCGAAGCATGCACCCGACCGATGTCGAAAGCTCGTACGAGTTCTTCTGTGGCCTAGCCGAAGAAGATCGCAAGTATCTGCGGGTTGACGTGACCCGTCGCAGGATGGTGGAACGACGTACCACCGAGCTCGATAGAAGTCGGATCGAGCGCTTGGTGGTGGTGCACGATGACGAGATCGTGGCCGATGGGGCCCTACACCTCGAGGGCCACGGATGGGGCGATAACGTCGCTGAGATCCGCTTGATTGTTGCGCGGGATTGGCAGCGATACGGCCTTGGTACGCTACTCACGAGAGAACTTTTTCATCTCGCGTCCCAATACCGGGTCGATCGCATCATCGCGCGGCTGATGCGTCCTCAGACTGGTGCGCACCGCATCATGAAGCGCCTCGGTTTCAGCGAGGAGTTTCTGATTCCAGAACACGTTCGTGATCAGGACGGCACGTGGCAGGATCTCATTATCATGCGTTGCCCACTCGAGGATCTGTGGCGGGAAATGGAGTCTAACTTCGAATCTTCGGACTGGCGCCGGCACAGGTAGGAGATCGGGCGCTCAGGCGGGCGACTAGCCTTCGCCGTTCTCAGGGTCTGCGGTCTCACCGAAGAAGTTGACGCCTTCGTAGCGCGAGGCGTCCTCACCGAAGCGGTTGATGCCGTCCGGGGCCCTCAAGAATGTGGCCTGTTCTCCGAAGACGCGCGAAAAGCTGACCCGAACCATCACCTCATCATCAGACTCGGTCAGAATGTCTACCAGTTTTTCGTCGAGGCTGGAGGTCAAGTCGGAGCGGCACATCGGACAGCGGAAGGTGTAGATCTTACCCTCCTCGAATTTCATTGATCGCGAATGGACGACCGAGTATTCGCCGAGTTTTGCGCTCAGTAGCATCAGTTCACGGTCAGTGCCGTTTTCGACGAGAAAAATAACCTTGGTGCCGGGGTTGAGCAGTCGGCGGCAGTGCGGGCAGAAGTACGAGCGTGCCATGATCCCTCCATGAAGCCGTCGCGAAAATCTTCGCGAACGCCTGCCCGATAATATTAACTCGCTTTTAGCGATAACGGATAGCGATTCCACCCGCCTTCCCAGATGCAAGATGCAAGGTGCAAGATGCAAGGTCCATCCGCCCGCTCTCTTCGCCCGTATCGGGTATCGTGCATCTTGTATCTTGAATCTTGTATCTCCGTCCGGGATTCGCCTTTCGATCTTGTCGGGTAGATAATGTCTCTGTGAACTCCAAAGATCATCTTCTTGCCATCGACTTCGGCACACAGAGCGTGCGTGCTCTGCTCTTCGACCCGCGGGGGACTCTGGTTGCCGGGAACAAGGTCGAGGTCGAGCCCTACTTCTCCGACCGGCCGGGTTGGGCCGAGCAAGAGCCCCTCTACATGTGGAGTTCACTGTGTAAATCGTGCCAGGGGTTGTGGGATCAGGACCCGACTGCGAAGGAGAAAGTTGCAGGCGTGGCGGTCACGGCCCAGCGGGCAACGATGATCAACGTGGACGTGGACGGTGAACCGCTCCGTCCCGCGATCATCTGGCTTGACCAGCGGCGGACTGAAGGATTGCCCCAGGTGAGCGGGTTGTGGGGCCTCGCGTTTCGAGCGGTGCGGATGCGCCAAACCGTCGCCCACTTCCAGGCCGAGGCGGAAGCCAACTGGCTGCAACGCCACCAGCGGGAGCTCTGGGATCGGACCCACAAGTACCTTTTTCTTTCTGGTTTTCTGGCGCACCGCCTCAGCGGTCGCTTTGTCGATTCGGTGGGCTGCCAGGTCGGATATGTCCCGTTCGACTATCGTCGGCTTCGCTGGGCCGGGTCACGAGACTGGAAGTGGCAGGCCATCCCGGTCGACCGAGAGCGCCTGCCCGAGTTGGTACCGCCCGGTGGGCAGATGGGTGAAATCACCAAAGCGGCTGCCGAGGCTACGGGCATCCCTGCAGGCACCCCACTCATCGCTGGCGCCGCCGACAAGGCGTGCGAGGCACTCGGTGCGGGCTGTATCGAGCCCGATGTCGCCTGCCTGAGCTACGGCACCAGCGCGACTATCAACACGACCCACCAAAAATATATCGAACCGGTGCCGATGCTGCCGCCGTTTCCGGCCGCGGTGCCGAACGCCTACAGTCTGGAGGTGCAGATCTATCGCGGCTACTGGATGGTGTCGTGGTTCAAGACCGAATTCGGCCTGCGAGAGATGCGGATCGCCGAAAAGCGGGGGATCGAGCCGGAAACCCTCTTCGACGAACTCATTGCAGATGTCCCGCCGGGTTCCATGGGTCTCGTGCTTCAGCCCTACTGGTCGCCGGGGGTCAAGATTCCCGGCCCGGAGGCCAAAGGTGCCGTGATTGGCTTTGGAGACGTCCACACTCGGGCCCATTTCTACCGCGCCATTCTTGAAGGGCTGGCCTACGCCCTGCGCGAGGGCGGCGAGCGTTGTCAGCGACGCAGCGGAGTCACGCTGTCCGAGATTCGGGTGGCCGGAGGCGGTTCGCAGAGCGACGCCGCGATGCAGATCACGGCCGACATCTTCGGTATGCCAGCATCGCGCCCGCATCTCTACGAGGCCTCGGGTCTGGGCGCGGCGATCGATGCTGCGGTCGGTACAGGGGTACACCCCGACTTTGCCACCGCAGTCAAAGAAATGACCCATGTCGGCGATACCTTCGACCCCGACCCCAAGAACCGCGCGGTCTACGATGGCCTCTACCACGAGGTCTACCTCAAGATGTACCGCCGCCTGCAGCCGATGTATCAGAAGATCCGGTCGATCACGGGTTATCCGCCCTAGCCTGCATATCTCACCGGGTTTCGTGACGAGGGCGGCGAAGCGCAAGTATCCGTTGGGTTTGTCTCGGATCGGGCGACGCAGTCGTAGTTGCGCTA
>JACXWA010000048.1 GCA_014764485.1 Candidatus Sulfomarinibacter kjeldsenii | reverse complement strand
CTCAAGAAGCTCCTCGATCTGCGCGCGCCGGAGGTCATCGTCCGCAACGAAAAGCGGATGTTGCAGGAGGCCGTTGACGCCCTCTTTGACAACGGACGCCGCGGTCGCGTCATCAAGGGCTCCAACAATCGGCCCCTCAAGTCGTTGTCAGACAACCTCAAGGGCAAGCAAGGCAGGTTCCGCCAGAACCTTCTCGGCAAGCGAGTCGATTATTCCGGACGCTCGGTCATTGTGGTCGGCCCGGAGCTCAGGCTCCACCAGTGCGGTTTGCCCAAGAAGATGGCCCTCGAGCTCTTCAAGCCCTTCGTCTATCAGGAACTGGAGAAGCGCGAACTCGCGACCACCATCAAGATGGCCAAGGAACTCGTCGAGCTCCAGACTCCTGAGGTGTGGGACGCCCTCGAAACCGTGATCAAGGAGCACCCGGTGCTCTTGAATCGTGCGCCAACCCTCCACCGCCTAGGTATCCAGGCCTTTGAGCCGGTGCTGGTCGAGGGTAAGGCGATCAAGATTCACCCTCTCGTCTGCGCGGCCTATAACGCCGATTTCGACGGCGATCAGATGGCGGTGCACGTACCGCTTTCGCCGAAGGCGCAGCTCGAGTCCCACATCCTGATGATGTCGTCTCGCAACATCCTGTCGCCGGCAAGCGGCCGGCCATTGGCGGTGCCATCCCAGGACATGGTGATAGGGATCTACTATCTGACGACCGAAAACTATATGGCCAAGGGTGGTGGCAAGACCTTCGCAACCGCCGAAGACGTATTCCTCGCCTACACTGCGGGGGTTCTGGGCACACAGGCACCGATCCAACTGCGGTTTTCAGGCAGCCTGATCGATCTGGTTGCCCAAGGAGGCAGCCAGGACATTCTCCACGCCGACATGATCGAGGTCGAGAATATGCTCCTGGAGACCACCGTTGGCCGTGTGCTTTTCAACATGGAGTTGCCGGAGGAGATGCCTTTCGTCAACGGGCAGCTCCGTAAGAAGGGGCTGCAAAACCTGGTCGCGTTTTCGTTCATGAGGATGGGCCACGAGCCCACCGTTGAGCTCCTCGACGATCTCAAGGAGATCGGATTCGAATATGCCACCCGGTCTGGCCTCTCCCTGTCATCGGACGATATGGTGATCCCGGAAAGCAAGCAGGGCCAGCTTGATCAGGCATACAGCGAGGTCGACAAGGTCGAAGATCAACGGCGCAAGGGCCTTATCACCGCGGGTGAGCGGCACAACAAGATCGTTGATATCTGGCACCAGGTCACCGAGGACGTGGCCAAGGCGATGTTCGTCGAGATGTCGTCGCTGAATAAGGAATCCGGGGAGTTCAACCCGATATTCATGATGGCCGACTCGGGCGCCCGCGGATCCCGTGAGCAGGTGCGTCAGCTCGCCGGAATGCGTGGTCTGATGGCGAAGCCGTCGGGCGAGATCATGGAGACGCCAATCACCGCGAACTTCCGCGAGGGATTGTCGGTGTTGCAGTACTTTATCTCGACTCACGGTGCGCGAAAGGGCCTCGCTGACACTGCGCTCAAAACCGCTGATTCCGGCTATCTGACCCGGCGGCTGGTAGATGTTTCGCAGGACGTGATCGTGGTCGAGCACGACTGCGGTACTGAGAACGGCATCGAGGTGTCGGCCATTGTCGAAGGCGGCGAGATCCTCGAACAGTTACGTGACCGCGTTGTCGGGCGCGTCGCCGCGGAGGATATCTACGATCCTATCGAGGACACTCGGATCTGTCCGGTGAACACCGACGTCACTGAAGCTCTTGCCAGCCAGATCCAGGAGGCGGGCATCGAGCGCGTACGAATCCGTTCTGCGCTGACTTGTGAGACCGAGCGCGGCGTCTGTCAGCTCTGCTATGGAAGGATGCTCGCCACCGGGCGCATGGTCGAGATCGGTGAAGCGGTGGGTATTATCGCCGCCCAGTCGATTGGAGAACCCGGCACCCAGTTGACCATGCGGACCTTCCACTACGGAGGTACCGCCACCCGCGGTACCGAGTCCTCGCGGCACGTTGCCAACCACCTGGGCAAAATCAAGTTCCTCAACATTGCCGCGGTGGTTAACAATAAGGGCGAGACGGTAGCCATCTCGCGGACCGGAAAGCTGGTCATCCTCGATGAGCGCCAACGCGAGAAGGAACGCTATTCTGTGGCCTACGGTTCACACCTGCTGATCGAAGACGGTCAGGACGTGGAACCAGGAACGCCGCTCGTCGAGTGGGACCCCTTCACCTCGGCGATCTTGACTGCGATTGCCGGTAAAGTGAAGTTCCACGACCTCGTCGAGGGCGAAAATGTCCGCGAGGAGATCGACAAGCTCACCGGCCACGCCCACAAAATCGTCATCGAACCTCTCGGATCGGGCAAACGAATCCCGACGCTCGAAGTAATCGGCACCGGCCGCGGCAAGAACAAGGAGACCCGCCGTTACCAGTTGCCCATCGGCTCCCATCTCGCGGTGTCTGAGGGCGGCAAGCTGGCGGCGGGCGACGTGCTCGCAAAAATTCCCCGCGAAATGTCCAAAACCAAGGATATTACCGGCGGTCTTCCGCGCGTCGTCGAGCTCTTTGAAGCTCGCAAGCCGAAGGATCCTGCGGTGGTGTCAGAGATCGATGGCCGCATTCGAATCACTGAGCCCGTCCGGGGCCAGCGTCGCATCGTGGTCGACGGCGAGGGCGAAGAGCAACGCGAGTACTCGATACCGCGTTACGCCCACGTGTCAGTTCAGGAGGGCGAGTTCATTCAGGCGGGCGATCCCCTCACCGAGGGTGCGGTCAACCCGCACGATATTCTCTCGATTCTCGGGGAAAAGGAGATGCAGCGGCATTTGGTGGACAAGATCCAGGAGGTTTATCGCTCGCAGGGCGTGACCATCAACGACAAGCACATCGAGGTCATAGTGCGGCAGATGATGCGCTTCGTGAAGGTTGTCGACCCCGGTGACACAGACTTCCTCCTCGACCAGCAGGTCCCGCGTTATCTCTTCCAGCGCGAGAATGAGCGTGTGATCGAGGCCGGCGGCGAGCCCGCGACCGCGACCTCGCTCCTGCTCGGTATCACCAAAGCCTCGCTGGCCACCGAAAGCTTCATTTCGGCGGCATCGTTCCAGGAGACGACTCGCGTTCTGACCGAGGCCGCGGTCTCCGGAAAGGTGGATAATCTCCACGGGCTCAAGGAGAACGTGATTGTTGGCCGACTTATCCCCGCAGGCACCGGCGCGCCGCGCTACCGCCGGACCATCATCGACGCGGTTCCGGAAGATGAGATGGAACCGCGCCAGGAGCCCGACAATCTCTACCGCGAAATGACCGAAGCGGCGACAGCCCTGATGGAAGCCAAGCCGGACACTCCGGTCGCGGAAGCTGAAAAGTAACCTCTTTCATTACAATCAATTCAACTTCGGCCGCCCCTCGGGGCGGCCATTTTTTGTCTCTGTTCTCCCAACGCGCTGCCGAGGACGTACCCGAATGAATGCGAACTCCTCGCAACGCCCCCAAGTATGAGGAGCCACCTTTCGCATTGATTGGCCCCAACGCAACTCTGGCTTCGACCAAACGCTCCAACAATGCGAAAAATGGCACCTGGCGGTCTCTGCTTGAGCGAGCCCTTCTCGCAACGCGCTATTCTCCAAACAGGCCGTCGGCGTGCCGAACCATCTGCGGAAAGGGCGCGCCGAAAAACGTGCCGTCTCTAACGATTTTGGGGCCGTAATGGCCACCCGTGAGGAGCGCATTGCACCCCAAACATCGTTAGAGGGGGCACTCTTCGGCAGCGCTCTGCTGAGAAGCGCGCGCTGCAATTCGAAGCGCCTACCGAGCGCGCTTGGATACAGGATCGGACCATTCCCTGGCGAAATGATGCCCTCCTGTACCCCAAACGCCCTAGAACCGCTTGACAGAACGCGGCATCTCCAGTATTCTTCCGCGGCTCTGACTCACGGCCAGAGCGTACATATCGAGGAAATACCCAAGTGGAGCCTCCGCTTGGACTTACGAACCCCGGATAGGGAGCGACCATGCCAACAGTCTCGCAGTTGGTCCGCCAGGGCCGCAAAGTGGCGACCGAGAAAACCAAGAGTCCGGCGTTGCAATCCTGCCCGCAGCGGCGGGGAGTCTGCACTCGCGTCTTCACGACGACGCCGAAAAAGCCGAACTCTGCCCTTCGCAAGGTGGCTCGCGTGCGCCTCACCAACGGCATCGAGGTGACCGCCTACATCCCCGGAGAGGGCCACAACCTTCAAGAGCACTCCCAGGTAATGATCCGCGGCGGCCGCGTCAAGGACCTTCCGGGCGTTCGCTACCACATCATTCGCGGCACTATGGACAGTCAAGGTGTCGAGGGCCGTCGTCAGCGGCGTTCGAAGTACGGCGCCAAACGGCCGAAGAACTAGGGCGGGGGGAGCACATGCCTCGGCGAGCAACAATCGACAAACGAGTGGTCCTTCCGGACCCCGTCTACAACTCGCGTCTGGTCACCAAGTTCATCAACAATGTGACATCGAGCGGTAAGAAGGCGGTTGCCGAGAAGATCTTTTACGGAGCGCTCGGCTTGATTGAGGAGCGCACCGGCGACGACCCGCTCAAGGTCTTTAAGCGTGCGGTTGAGAACGCCAAACCGCAAGTCGAGGTCAAATCACGCCGTGTAGGTGGGTCGACCTATCAGGTGCCGATGGAAGTTCGCACTGACCGGCAGCAGGCGCTGGCAATTCGCTGGCTGATTGGTTTCTCCAAGTCCCGTCACGAGAAGACCATGATGCAGAAGCTCGCAGCCGAGTTTTTAGACGCCGCCTCAAACCGTGGCGGCACGATCAAGAGACGCGATGACACCCATCGCATGGCCGAGGCCAATAAGGCCTTTGCCCACTATCGCTGGTAGGTGAGTCAGAAACCGTTACGACAGTAGTTCGCAGGAGATCTTTGAAAAAATGTCCCGTGTCATACCCCTCGCTCAGGTCCGAAATATCGGCATCATGGCCCACATTGATGCCGGTAAGACGACGACTACCGAGCGGGTGCTCTATTACACAGGCATCAACTACAAAATAGGTGAGGTCCACGATGGCACGGCAACCATGGATTGGATGCCGCAGGAGCAGGAGCGGGGCATCACCATTACATCTGCCGCGACAACTTGTTTCTGGCGCGATCATCGCGTCAACATCATCGACACCCCTGGCCACGTTGACTTCACCGCTGAGGTGGAACGGAGCCTTCGCGTGCTCGACGGGGCGGTAGCGATTTTCTGTGCTGTCGGCGGTGTCGAACCGCAGTCCGAGACGGTGTGGCGGCAAGCTGATCGATACGGTGTGCCGCGAGTCGCGTTCATCAACAAGATGGACCGCATCGGAGCAAACTTCGCCGGTGTCACCGACCAGATCCGCAACAAATTGATGGCCAACGCGGTGCCGGTGCAGATTCCCCTCGGAGCCGAGGAGGGCTTTGCCGGCGTGATCGATCTGGTCCGTCTCAAGGCATACCACTATCACGAGGAAACCCTCGGTGTCGAGTACCACGAAGAGGAGATCCCTGAGGACTATCGTGCCGAGGTTGAGGAATACCGCGAACGCCTCTTCGAGGCGGTAGCCGAGACCTCAGAGGAGCTTCTCGAGCACTACCTGGCCGAGGGCTCGCTCAACGAAGAACAGATCCTTCACGGTCTACGAATCGGCACGATCGGCGGCATGCTGGTGCCTGTGATGTGCGGTTCGGCGTTTAAAAACAAGGGTGTCCAGCCGCTGCTCGACGCGGTGGTCGACTACTTGCCGTCGCCGCTCGACGTTCCGCCCATCGAGGGCTTCCTGCCCGAGGGCAGCAAGGGCAGCAACCTGCGCCGCGCCGACGATGACGAGCCTTTCGCGGCGCTGGTCTTCAAGATCATGACGGATCCCTTTGTCGGTCGGTTGGCCTTCATACGCCTCTACTCGGGTGGCCTGACCACCGGAACTTCGGTGATCAACGCCGCCACCGGCAAGTCCGAGCGGATTGGCCGCCTGCTCAAGATGCACGCCAACAAACGCGAAGAACTCTCCGAGGTCTTTGCGGGCGACATCTGTGCGGCGGTCGGACTGCGAAACGCCAGCACAGGTGACACACTCTGCGACCGCAAGCACCTCATCGTGCTCGAGGCTATGCATTTTCCAGAGCCGGTGATCGCGGTTGCTATTGAACCCAAAACCACGGCCGATCAGGAGAGTCTCGGCACTTCTCTTGCCAAACTCACCCAGGAGGATCCGACGTTCCGGGTCTCTGTGGACGACGAAACAGGGCAGACGATCATCTCCGGCATGGGAGAGCTCCACCTCGAGATCATCATCGACCGCCTGTTGCGCGAGTTCAAAATTGGGGCCAAGGTGGGTCGCCCGCAGGTTGCCTACCGTGAGGCCATCACCGAGGAGGCCAAGGGCGAGGGTCAGTTCATACGCCAGACCGGTGGCAAGGGCCAGTATGGTCACTCCAAAATCCGCATCTGGCCGTTGAACGACGGCTCCGACTTTGTCTTCGAAGACGAGATCAAGGCGGGTGTAGTTCCGCGCGAGTTCATCCGCCCGGTCGAGATGGGAATCCGTGAAGCCATGGATCGCGGAATTCTAGCCGGCTACCCATTGATGGGTGTCGGGGCGGCCCTCTATGACGGTTCTTTCCATGATGTCGACTCCTCGGAGCTCGCCTTCAAGGTTGCCGGTTCC
>JACXWA010000094.1 GCA_014764485.1 Candidatus Sulfomarinibacter kjeldsenii | reverse complement strand
TTTGTCGTCCGTACCCTGGGGTTACGGACGGCCTTCGGCCGTCGTGACGCACCGTCGCCAGCGAGTGGCCGATGGCCGGCGATCCCCGACCTCGGCCACATTTCGCTGCCGCCGGCGGGTTCACGCCCCAGGCTAAGAATATGCCGCTCCTCCGGAGCTCCTCCTCAGGTGTCAACTTATTTCAGGACGAGACAGGACCTTGCATCTTGTATCTTGGATCTTGGATCTGGGTGGGTGGGCGGCCCGGATAAGCCGTCAACCCGTATAGCCGTATAGCCTTAGAGCCCGAGCCCATCAAACTCGACCAGACCCGCTGTAATTTCTGCGCGAGTTTCTTCGAGCGCTTCCTCGGCAATCGCACGGGTGTCCGGAGCCAGCGTCGGGTTGACCACAATATCGAGCACTCCTGAGCCGAGGTCAAATGCGAAAACTCGACCTCTGAAGGTGTTGTCGCGAACCTCGCGGGTGACCCTCAGCATGGCTTCGGGGACATCGAAATCGACCGCCGCCACCACCGTATCCGACTCCGTATCGATGAGTTCCGGATCGGTGGTTACGAGCCGTATGCCCGCATTGTGGGCAGCTGCGAGGACCTCGGGGCTGGCCCGGTCAGCCGAATAGAGAGCAACTAGAACCCCGGCTGAGCTCAGCTCCCAGGCACCAGCAGGCCCCTCTCCAACCTTGACTTCTGCCTGCCGCCATCGGCTCTTGAACCCTGCCACATAACCTTTCTCGAGGGGTTCGAGCCACGGCTGTCCGTCGCCCCGCAAAAGTCCGAGTTTCCCGTCCGGACTGAGAGCCCCGGCCACCGCACCGGCCAGATAACCGACCTCCTCCGGAACAAACGAGATTCCAGCGACGTTTTTTGCCCGAGCTCGGCCCGGGAGCAGCACGAAAACAGTTTTCGGATACGCAGTCGCCGCGGAGTAAAGGGCTGTTTCGGAGTATCCTCCGATGCAGAACACGAGGCTGATTTCGGCTCGGCCCAGTTCGGCAAGCACATTCCGTTCTTCAGCGGGGTCATCGATGCGGACCCGTGCAACGTCGGCATCCAATTCCGCCGCAATGCGGGCCGATCCGCGTTCTGCCGCCCGTTCCCATCGTCCGGAGATTGTCTGCGCAGTGAGCAAGCGAACCGAGAAGTTCGTGTCCGGAGGCTGCGCGTCCCGGCCACAGGCCGCACCCAGTAGCGCGATCACCGCGACCAACGGAACAACCCTCAATTTCCTGCAGCACACAACATCGACCATTTTAACGCCGCACCGACCACGCCGTTAAGGGTAAACAACCAAGAGTGAAGGTCTGACCTGCAAGAGAAACGCCTCGCTTGGCCTTTACTCTTTACTTGCCTTCGATATCGGCTGCGTTAATATCTGGTTTGTGGATCTCCTGCAATTGGTGGCCGAGCTCGACGAGTTGCTCGAGGCCGAGGGCACAGCTGATTACTGTCCCAATGGCCTCCAGATCGAGGGAGGTCCAGGAATCGAGAAGATCATCACCGCGGTTTCTGCTTCGCGAGAGCTCTTCGCCCTCGCCGTCGATCGCCATGCCGACGCGGTCGTCGTTCATCACGGAATCCTGTGGAACGGATCGGAAACTCCCCGGATCGTCGGGTCATTCAAGGAGCGCGTCCGCCTCCTGATCGAAAATCAGATCTCACTGATCGCCTACCACCTGCCGCTGGATCGACATCTCGAGCTTGGCAACGCCGCCCAACTGGCCCGTCGCCTCGGACTTGAGGAGCTCGAAGGCTTCGGAATGCACTGTGGCGCTCCAGCCGGGGTGTGTGGCGTCTTTCCAGAGGCTGTGGAGGCGGAGGAGTTTTTTGCAGCCATCGCCGAGGCATGCGATCGCGAGCCCCAGGTCTTCCCCGGCGGCGATCGTTTGGTGTCGTCGGTGGGCATCGTGACCGGCAGCGCTCAACGCGAGTTCCACCAGGCGGTAGCCGCTGGACTCGATGCCTATGTGACTGGCGAAGCCACCGAGTGGGTCATGCACCAGGCCGCCGAGGATGGTGTCCATTATGTGGCCGCGGGCCACTACGCGACTGAACGCTTCGGCATCCGCGCTCTCGGCCGCTGGATCTCCGACCACCACGGACTCGATGTCGAGTTCATCGATATTCCAAACCCAATCTGATTTCGGATTTGGGATTTCGGATTTCGGATTTGGCGCTGCAGGCGCGACAACCGTGCAAATCTTGGGGTGGGTGGGTGGAAATCCGCAATCCGAAATTCGAAATTCGAAATGCGGCTCCGATACACTCCCACCGATGAATGACGCCAAGCTCGCTCCAACCCCCGGGAACGTCTTCTCTTTCTCCCGAGTCAAATGCCTCAACCAGTGTCCCCTTCGCTATCGCTACCGGTATCTCCAGGGCATCAAGGAGGCCTTTCGCTCGATCGAGTCCTATCTCGGAAACGCCGTGCACGATGTCCTCGAATGGCTCTACTCGGAACGTCACAGAGGCCGGGAACCCGAGGAATCCGCGATGCTGGACCGGTTCGCGGCGGGCTGGACCGAGAATCTCGATGACAGAGTTGCGATTGTCCGCGTCGACGACTCGGAAGAGAGCTATCTGAAGACAGGTCGGGAGATGCTGATCCGGTTTTTTCAAGAGACCTTCGCCCGAGACCAGAGCGAAACCGTGGCTCTCGAGCAGCGACTTTCGATTCGGCTGTCGGACGCAGTCGTCTTCACCGGGTTTGCGGACAGGGTCGGGCGCACTGAAAAGGGCCGCCTTTTCGTGATCGACTACAAAACCTCGAAAAATGAAGGTGACGGTTCGGAGTTCTCAGAGGGGCTGCAGGCTCCGCTGTATGCAGCGTGTGTGCTTGGCGACCACGGGGAAGAGGAAGCGCTGGCCGGCTACCACTATCTGCGTCACGGTACGACCCGCTGGCAGCAGGTCGACAGGGAGCGCGCGGCACAACTCCTTGAACGCTTCCTCGATCTCGCGAACGAAGCGGCGGCAGCGGGAGAGTTCCCGGCGCGACCGGGCATCCTCTGCGCCTGGTGTGGATTCAATGCACAATGCCCGGCGGCAGAGGTACCGGACCGATTCTCCGGCGGGCTGCGTCGGGCGGAACGGAACGGACGGCGTCTGTTGTAGCTATGATGATGCAAGACATGCACTCGCCTGCCATACGCCGCGCTGATGACAGGAGTTCCGGGCGTCGAGTACTCGGCTCGCAAATTGAGTCGGCGACAGTGGAGGTCGAGTGGACACCATCCTGACGACCCTCGTTGCCGCCGTCGCACTCGGTATCGCGGGCCAGATCATCGCCGAGCGTTTCCAATTGCCGGCAATCCTGCCCCTGCTCGTCTTTGGCATCCTGTGTGGCCCGTTCGGACTCGGCCTCGTCCACCCCGAGGCACTCGGAGACGCCCTTGAGGCGTTTATCCACCTCGGGGTCGCGATCATTCTCTTCGAGGGCGGCCTTTCACTCGACCCGCAGCGTCTGGTGAAGGTGGGTGCCGCGGTTCGGAACCTGCTGACTATCGGCGTAGTGGTGACCGGCATCGGTGCCGCTGCACTCGCTCATTGGATTGTGGACATGCCGTGGGCGACAGCAGCTCTCTTCGGAGCAATTGTGACGGTCACCGGGCCAACCGTGATCGTGCCTCTGCTGCGCCACATGATTGCGCCGCGCGAGGTCAAGACGATCCTGCTCTCCGAGGGCCTCATCGTCGACCCGATCGGCGCAATCCTCGCCTACATCGTCTTGCAGTGGATTCAGCGCGCAGGCATCCCGTTTCGAGCCCTCACCGGCGAATTGCTGATGCTTGCCGCCACCGGGATCGTGCTCGGGTTCGCAGCCGGAGCGCTCGCCAAGCTCATCTTACGCACACGGGTGGTCGGTGGCGAATTGAGGAACCTGAGCGTTCTGGCCCTCCTGATGGTCTGCTACCTGGTCTCCGAACATCAGGCGCCGCAGTCCGGCATGCTGGCGGCGGTAGTGATGGGTTTCACCATCTCCGCCGCCGAACTCCCAGACCTGGTGTCGGTGCGCGCGTTCAAGGGCCAGCTGACCACCCTGATCATCTCCATGCTCTTCATCCTGCTCGCGGCTCAGCTAGACCTTGGCACTGTGATCGCCCTCGGATGGAGCGGCTTGGCGGTTGCGGTCGGCCTGATCATCCTCGTCCGTCCTCTCGCGGTGGCACTCTCTATCTGGTCAGGGCAACTCGACCTTCGGGGACGCACCGTCATTGCCCTCACTGCGCCCCGAGGGATCGTCGCTGCGGCGGTCGCGTCTTTGGCCGCGCACGAGATGGGCAAGGTCGGAATCGGTGGCGCCATCGAAATGGAAGGCCTCGTTTATCTTTCGATCCTGGCCACCGGCACCTGGTCGACCGTCGGAGCGCTCGTCCTGCCCCGGATCCTTGGATACACCTCCGATCCGGCGCGGCGCCGGGCGGTGGTAGTGGGTGCCAACGCACTGACCCAAACGTTGGCTCAGGTTTTGTCGACCAACGGTCGGACGACGATCACGGTCGACGCATCGGCGTGGCGGCTCGACCGATTCCGTCAGGCCGGGTTGTCGACTGGGATCGGCGACGCCCGCGATGTCGCGACCTACGAAGAGGCTGGAGTCGAACGCGACTCCCTGGTGATCGCTGGTACGACCAACGACGAACTCAACCTGTTGGTTGCGGAACTGGTACGCACCGAGTTTGGGGTCGAGCATCCGGCAGTGGCCATGCAACGTCCTCCCGACGACCTCGGTCGCCGATCGCGTGCATGGATCGACGTGCTCGGCGGCATGGGTGTCGATGTTCCGAAGTGGATACGCCGCATCGAGAACCGGCGCGCTTCGGAACTGACGATTGATCCAAAGTCGGCGGACGCGGTGGCAGCGCTTCGGGCGGTCGAAAAAGAATTCAACGACAGCGTCATCCGGCTGGTCGCTTTCGTAAAGAACGAGCCTGTTTTCGAGGTCGGCGACGCCCGTCTAGGGCAAAGGGATCGACTGATCCTCCTCGTCAAAGAAGGCCGGCCATTCGAAATTCTCGAGCCCTACGATATGTCGAATTTAGAGGTCACGAACGAAACCGAAAAATTGGCTGCCGACAACGAGCCCGGCGCCGAGACGCCGTAGGGCACCAGGATTCACTTTCATTCATCTCGATTTGGGATAAGTGGTGATCTCAAGACACACCAATGGTCCCGAATAGGTATATGATGGCCCCATCAACCACAAGGAGGACAGCATGGCTTTCGAGTTGCCGGATCTTCCGTACGCGGACGACGCGCTCGCTCCACACGTGTCGACTGAGACCCTCGCCTACCACCACGGGAAACACCACCGCGCATATGTCGACAATCTCAACCGCCTGGTTGCCGGCACACCGTGGGAGGGTAGTTCGCTCGAAGAAATCATCGAGAAGGCAGAAGGTGGCATTTTCAACAACGCCGCTCAGGTCTGGAACCACACCTTCTACTGGTCCTGCATGAGCCCGGTGGGCGGCGGTGAACCACCCGCGCCTCTTTCGGCCAGAATCGACGACACCTTCGGGAGCTTCGCCACATTCCGCGAGAAATTCACACAGGCGGCGCTGACCCAGTTCGGATCGGGGTGGGCATGGCTGGTCGGTGAACCATCGGGCCGTCTCGCCATCATCTCCACCGGGAACGCCGAGAATCCCCTCCGGGACAACCACAAACCTCTGCTCACCTGCGATGTCTGGGAGCACGCCTATTACATCGACTACCGAAATGCGCGGGCGCAGTACATCGAGCACTTCTGGGATGTCGTGAACTGGGAATTCGTCGGCTCGAACCTCTGACGATCGCGGGTTAGCCAATCGCAGCGGCTCGGTAGGCCCGATAACCCTCGGCCATGATCTCGCGTGCACGTTCGAACTCGAACCAGCCAATGCTTCCGACCTCGGGTTCCACAATCTGCGACGCCCGCTCACCCTGCCTCGCCAGGTTGTACTGCATGACGTGGAAGGAGCGCATCACGACCTCGAGCCGGTTGGGGAAGTCAGGTTTACGCCCCACAATCGGGAGCGGGTGGTTATTGAAGAACGCTTCGACGTGGTTCATGAGTTGCATCGGTGCAGCGCCCTCCAACAGCCGCTTGACCACGGGTTTGATCGTGTGACCAGCGGCAGGCGGCCGGAGCACGTTGACTGCGACGACAGGTGCTGAAAACAGCTGCCCCGCGGACTCCACCGGCACTGGCGTGACCATTGCGCCATCGACCAGGGTCTGGCCGTCAATCATTGATGGTGGCAAGATTCCTGGAATCGAGGACGATGCGACGACCGCGTCGGCCAAATTCCCCCGGCGGATGACAACCTCTTTGCCGGTTTCGAGATTGCAGCACACGGCTGCAAATGGTATGGCCAGATCTTCAATGGGTTCAATCCCGAGGGTTTCCCGAAGCAGATCCCGGAAAGCGCCTCCACCCGGTGAGCGGAGCATGATCTTGCCGAGCCGTGCCCAGTCAACTGATCCGAAAAACGCCTCCATCTCTTTCCCACGCATTCCGCGGGCGTACAGCGCTCCGACGATGGACCCCATCGACGTCCCGGCGATCGCAGCCACTTCGATGCCGTCTTCCTCGAGACCTCGCAGGACGCCGACATGGGCGAGGCCCTTAGCCGCTCCACCACCCAGCGCCAGCGCTATTCGTTTCTCCGTCATAGGCGCAGTGTAGCGGAGAGAAAGAAGCAAGAGGCGAGATGCAAGATGCAAGATGCAAGATGCAGAAAATTGTCTCGTCCTGAAATAGGTTGGCACCCGACGTACTACCTCCATGAAGACCCTCCGGAGTGACGCCCTGATTTGAGCGCCGGAGGCGCGGCATATTCT
>JACXWA010000025.1 GCA_014764485.1 Candidatus Sulfomarinibacter kjeldsenii | reverse complement strand
GACGTGGGGAACTCGAGCCTCACTTTGAGACCACGGGCAGCATTGGTGGCGGAGACGGTGCCATGACAGCGGACAACAACCTGCTGGACCAGCGCCAGGCCGAGGCCGCTGCCGGAGGTTGTCGATGAGAAATGGGGAGAGAAGAGATCTGGCAAACGCTCGTCGGGCACGCCTCCTCCCGTATCCTCAACTTCAAGCACGACCAGGTCGCGATCGACCTCGAGCCGAAGAATTACCGTTCCGGGCTCGTCGCCGAGGGCGTCGAGACTGTTCTGGAGGAGATTGGCGACGGCGCGACGCAGCCATTGGCGGTCACCAGTGATCGGGGGCGGCATCGATTCGACCTCGTACTCGAATCGAATTCCGCGGCGTTCCAGCACCTCGGCGCCCCGCGGAAGCTCTTCAATAAGCTCTGCCATGTCCACCGGTTCCGGTTCCCACCGCTCGAGGGCGACGAGATTGGAGAACGAGCTTGCGGTTTCCTGGAGGCGTTTGACCTGATCCGCGATCTCGCGGCAGGCTTCCTCGAGCAGTTCGGGCAACTCGGGATTGTTGCTCTTCATCGCCGCCTCCAGCTCTTGCACCCAGAGGCGAATAGGGGTCAACGGGTTCTTAACCTCGTGGGCCACGATTCGCGCCATCTGGTTGAGTTGCTGCAGACGGTCGGCGCGAACCAGATCGGTCACATCATCGACCACTGCCACGAGGCCCCGGTCACCGTCCGGGAACGGTACTCCTGCCACCCCAATCCTCCAGGTAACGTCCCGCCCGGGAATCGGCTGCACCGTTTTCGACACAGAACCACCGATACTGGCATCCTCGACGACAGATCGCAGTTGTCCGAGGAACCTCTCGCCATACTCCTCCTGAAACTGAAGAGCGCTGGGATTTGCGAACCGCTCGGTCCCGTCGGGTTCGAGCACCACCACCGCCGGCTCGAGGGTTTTGAGGGTAATCCGTAGCAGCTCCTCCTGGTGGCGTAATCTCAGCTCGCGCTGCTGCACCTCTTCATTCATCGATCTCACGGCATCGAGAACCTCTGCAAGGTCACTCTCTCGAGGCCTGCGAAGCGGACCTACCGGCTCACCGTCGCGCAGCTTCCGCGCGAGGACCACGAGTTCACGGAGCGATGTGCTCAACCTCTCCTCGATCCGGGTGGTGAGTACGAGAGCAAGCAAAGCCGAAAGCATCGCACCGGTGAGGAGCCAGTCGACCGCCCCGAGATCAGCGCCAGATCGGACCGGATCGGCACGGTAAAGGTGAAGCAGGAGCCGATTCCCCTGTAAATCTACAGGCCCGGCCGCCACCATCAGATCTCTCCAGCGCAAGATGACCGGGTCATCCCGACCGAGTAGGAAAGGTGGGTATGTTGCGGCAAGAGGAAGCTGGGGGAGCACTCCGCTGACCAGGAGATCGGGCCGTGACGCCGCAACTGGCAGATCCCCATCCCACAGACATACCTCTCCACCCCATCCGGCTGCGAGCCAACGCGCGAGCTGATCGTCGACTGCGAATCCACCGCCGAGGTGGACCGCCGTATACCGTGCCGCTTGCAGCGCATCGAGGCCCCGATTCTGTTCCAGACGCTGCTCCTGGCCGGAGATGCGTTGATGGAGGAACAGGGTCAGGATCGCGAGTGGCAATACCACGCCGCCGGTCACCAGCAATCGCAATCGACCACCAAAGGTCGAAAGGTGCTCTCGCCTGAGGATTGGCGGAAGCGCCAAAACCGTGCCGAAAAGCGCCCACAGCATTGCGATGGTCGCTCGCACAACCCAGTCTGCAGCGGACGGATGATTGGCCACAGCCAACACCAACCACTGCCCTTCTCGCTTGACCCGAGCCAATCTGCGGACATCACCGACCTCAATCCGAGCCCAACCGCCGCCAGCGTGGAAGAGCTCGCCCGCAGTGGCGGGGTCCAGGCCTTGGATCTCGGGGTGCAAGCCTGCCGCAATCTCACCTGTTCGAGTCAGAACCGCGGACCAGACCGGCCCGCCACGAGCGTCCTCGATCGGTCGCCCGGTCTGCCAGTCACCGAGCAGGCTCCACGGTGCGACGGCGATCGCCAGCTCGAGGGAGTATCGCTCGGGATTTTCGAGGAACCAGGTCCGAAGCACCCGAACATCGCCGCCCGCCGCACCGAGGTCTCCCCATCGAGAAATCTCGGAACCCATCTCGTCGATCAACAACAACTCGGACGGCGTTTGCCACTCTCCGAGTCCCCATCGTTCCGCGACAACCGGCGCAAGATCGTCCAGGCGACACGCATTGGGATTGGCGGGAAGATCCCCCACCACATCGACTTCTCCCCGCGGCAAAACCACCTGACTGTGCACGCCAATCGCTCTACCGAGCTCCACAGGGACCCTCAACATATGCCACGAAAAACCCAATAGAGCCAAAGCCGCCGCCGCGCGAAGCCTCCGTCCGAGAGAAAACCTCGATCGACTCACGCCCGGCCACCCCGATACCAACCATGCGAGGGCCACCATCCAGACGCCGCCCCAGCCTGGACCGAGCAGATGCTCCGGGAGCCAGGTAAAACGATCCGCCGGGTTCGCGAAGACCGCAAGAAGCGACGCTCCAATCAACGAAGTCGACACAAGGACTCGTGACCACCGTCGCTCCACGACTCCGGCCAGGCGGCCAAGCGCGGCTCCCACCAGCAACACCATCACTCCGGTCGCGAAATCAGATGCGGTGGACGGTGCCAACAGAAGCGAAGCAGCTCCTCCCGCCACCAGGAGAATCGCCACTCGGGGTTGAAAAACGACCGCCATGACCGCTAACAGCATCCATCCCAACCAACGGAACTCGCTCGGAGGTGGCCCGGAAACCGGAACTGAATTCACGGGCACGTTGACGCCCGGTGCAACCGACGGAATCAAGGTCTCAAATCCAGCACGATGGATACCGAGTCCCAACTCACGCCCACGACCGGCTCGCATACCCCAAATCTGTCTTTTTTGCAGAGCAGTTCGATCGGCAATGATGACCGCCCCCACCAAACGACCATCAGCCAGCAACGGATCCCTGAGCCACAGGTCAGCGCTGCCGGCCGACCACGAAATGCCCCACTGCCTCTGTCCAAGCGGACGCACGTCGTACGGGAAGGAGGCGTCGGCGCCTCCCCAGGCCACGATCTGTCCCCGGTCATCGGCAAGGTAAATGGTGCGGCCGGACGTGGCGACAGCACTGCGATCGAGTACCGCGAACAAGCCTGCGGGATCCACCACTTCGCCCGCAGCTCCAAGGAGGCGCTGCACAGTGGGATCGGTGGCCAGCTCCTCACCCGTCACCAGCATTCCCTGGCAGTGTTGGTCGAGCTGGGTCTCGAGCCGGTTTCGATCGTGGCCGCCGCCTGAGGGCCAAATCGCGACGATCGCGGCGGCAGCAACTGCTGCCCAGGGATACCATCCACGGCCGACTGGACGAGCCAGCGCGAACAAGCCGGCACAGACCAGCAGCAGAGCTGCCGCCGAGGGATCCCACCCGGGCCAGGGACCGCAGACGGCGACAGCCGCCAGCGCGAGAAGCCAGGATTTCAGCTGCCGAGGTTCAGTTGAAGACTCTTCCACTGTTTGGAGTATATCGCCGCGTTCGGCTCACACGGTAAAGCGCTTCTACCTGGCGGCGTGCGAGATTCCACCCTTCGCATTGATGGCGACGCTACATGCGCCTCTCGCGTCGGCGAGGATGGTGTCGCCAATTGGAGGCGCCTCCCGCGTCGGCGAGGATGGTGCCACTCTTCGCATTGTTTGCCCGTGAGGCGCTACTCAACCGGGAGGCGACAGATTCAAACAATGCGAAGGGTGGCACCTGTGTCGCTGAGGTCAGTCTCCTCGCATGAGTCTTTCGATTTCATCCGTCTTCATCGGGAGATCCGCGGAGAGATTCTCGGCACCATCAGCGGTGATCAGGAAATCATTTTCGATCCGCACGCCGAGCTCCTCGTCGGGCAGGTAGATCCCCGGTTCATTGGTGATCACCATGCCCGGCTCGAGCGGCGTCTCATCCGCGCCGGGGTCGTGGGCGTCCAGGCCGAGCGGATGGCCGAGGCCGTGAATGAAATACTGTCCGAGCGAATCTCCGTTCGAGTCGCGTACGCTCGAGTCTTCAAATACTCCGTAGACGATCTTGCGCAGATCGAAGACGGTGACTCCGGGCCGGGTCGCCTCGGCCGCGCGGTCGTGGCCCTCGAGCACCAGATCGTAGATCTCGCGTTGGCGTTCGGTGAAGCGGCCGTTCGCTGGGTAGGTCCGGGTTAGATCCCCACAGTAATATCCGTAGCGGGCACCGATATCGACCACCACCAGCTCGCCGTCATCACAGGTACCGACATTCTGGTCGTAGTGGAGGGTGGTGGCGTTGTAACCCGATCCGACGATCGACGGGAAAGCCAGCCCCTCAGCACCCCCCTCGCGAAACGCCGCGTAGACTGCACCATCGATGACGCCCTCGCCGATCCCGGGTCTGATTGTTCTGGCGGCCCGGAGCTGGCCCTCGATGCTGATATCGATCGCCTTGCGCATGAGATCGATCTCACCAGAATCCTTGATGCTCCGGAGGGCGGTCATGTGCTCGCCGATGTCCCGCACAGAAAAAGTCGGCACGCGGTCACGCATGGCGGAGAGAAAGCGATGTGTCGGGGGAAGGACAGCACCGCTCGAAACCGCCGGTAGCTCCGTCCAGAGCACCGCGCCCGGTTCAGAGAGCCAGCCGTGGAGTCGACCTTCAAACCCCGGCACCGGTCGCCGGCGGGCATCCAGAACGATCTCGCTCGGTTGGGTCGACAGCACCTCGTCAAATCCGAGCTCTGCCGCGGTGTCTTCGCCGGGGCCCCACTTGGGACCGGTCCACCGCTCGACATTGGGGTTGCGGGGCGGCAGGAAGAGCAGATCGCCACCTTCCCCCGGACGAATCACAATGACCGCATTCGGGAGCTCGACACCAGTCAGGTAGAAAAAGCTCGAGCTCTGGCGAAAGGTACCGACATCGCCGTACCCACGATCGTCGCCCGCCCCCCACATCACTACCATGCCCTCGCCAACGCGCTCGAGAAGTCGCCGTCGACGATCCTTGTAGATTTCCTTGGGCTGCAGTTCCGCAGCGTAGTTACCGCCTCGCATGTCCTTTGAAGCCATCGCCACCTCCAAATGAAGCTGGAGCAGTCTACTCGGCCGGAACGTGGTTTCCAAGCTGAAGCGAGGGGGCGTGTGGCCTGAGGCTTGAGGCTTGGCGAACGCGATGTGAGTTTATTCACCTCAAGCCCCAGGTCTCAAGCCCCAAGCCGTCCTGGCTGTTCTACAATCATCCGAAGTCGCGGAGGGCGGCCGTCGTTTTTTTTGGAGGAGGCATGATGAGATCTCTGGTTGCTGCGTTGATTCTGTGTGTGTGCGTCCCTTGCTCGGCGGGTGCCGAGATTCCCACTCCGGCAGAGACCTTTGGACACGAGGTCGGCGCCGATCGTAAGCTGATCCCCTACCCCGAGGTACTTTCCTACCTCGATACCGTAGCCGCCGCATCGGATCGCGTGTCGATCGAAGACGCAGGCCGCTCGACTCTCGACAACCCGATGAAGGTTGTCGTGCTCACCTCAAAGGAAAACCAGGCGAATTTGGTGCGGCTGCGCGAGATCGCCCGCCTCCTCGCCAAACCGGGTGACCTCACACCTGAGCAATCGCAGCAGCTGGTGGACGAGGGCAAGGTCATCGCCCTGGTCAGTTGCTCGATCCACTCGACCGAGGTTGGCAGCACTCAGATGGTGACCGAGTTCGTTCATGACTTCGCAACAACCGAGGATCCCGAAAAACTCGCGTGGATGGAAGAAGCCGTCCTCCTGGTGATGCCGTCGATCAACCCCGACGGCCAACACATGATCGTCGATTGGTACAACGAGTGGCTCGGCACCGACTACGAGGGTGGCCGCATGCCGTGGCTCTACCACCATTACGTCGGCCACGACAACAACCGTGATTTCTATATGTTGACCCAAAAGGAAACCAAGGTCGTCAACGATGTCCTTTACCACCGCTGGTTTCCGCAGTCATTCCTCGACGAGCACCAGATGGGCTCCACCGGCCCGCGGATGTTTGTTCCACCCCAGACCGACCCCCTGAACGACGAGGTTCACTCCCTTGTCTTCCGCCAGGCAGATGTCCTTGGCACCAACATGAGCTTCCGCCTCGAGCAGAACGAGAAAACCGGCGTCGGCCACAACATGATCTTCGACAGCTACTGGCCCGGCGGCACTCGCAACACCGCCTGGTGGAAAAACGTCACCGGGCTGTTGACCGAAGTCGCCAGCGTGCGAATTGCCAGTCCCATCTTCATCGATCCGGGGGAGTTGCGCGGCGGAGGAAAGGGATTCCCCGAGTACGGACGCCGTTCGAACTTCCCCTCGCCCTGGCCGGGCGGGTGGTGGCGCCTGCGCGACATCGTCGAATATGAGCTCGTCGCCACCTGGGCTTTCCTCGAAGCCAATGCAGAAAACCGAGCCTCGATTCTCGGCAATGTGAACACGATGGCGCGGTGGTCCATCAACAACGGGTCGACGGAGCCACCCTACGCGTTCGTCATTCCGCCCGATCAGCACGACCCGGTCGCGGCCGCCAAGCTCGTGGATCTCATGCTCGAGCACGGGGTCGAGGTGGCACAGGCTGCCGAAGAGCTTCAGGTTGGCTACTCGGTTTTCCCGGAAGGCACGACAGTGATCCCGGCGGCACAGCCCTACCGGCCGTTCATCTTGACCATGTTGCGGCACCAGCGCTACCCGGAGGTCCGAAACGCGACCGACGCCGGGATCCTCGAACCCTACGACGTGGCGTC
>JACXWA010000020.1 GCA_014764485.1 Candidatus Sulfomarinibacter kjeldsenii | reverse complement strand
ACCGAACTCACCTCCAACACCGCGACCACCGAGATGATCCTGCCGATCCTCGCTTCAGTCGCGGTCGCCATGAAGGTCAACCCGCTGCTTCTGATGATTCCGGCCACGCTATCAGCGTCATGCGCCTTCATGATGCCGGTGGCCACTCCTGCGAACGCCATCATCTTCGGCAGCGGCCGCGTCAAGATCGCCGAGATGGCCAGGGTGGGTCTCGCCATCAACCTGATCGGCGTGTTGGTCATCTCTCTGGTGTTCTACTTCCTCGGGACCGCGGTTCTCGGCATCGACACGGCGAGCTTTCCGATGTGGGCGGAGTCCGGATAGCCTGTGGCGGAGGCCCGACCGCTAGCCCGGCCACCAGCGGTAGACCTCGAGATCGAGAGTGCCATTGGCGCGGAACTCGACACCCTCCTCCTCGAGCAGCGTTCGCTGGAGACCCTTGGGGAAATCGGGCAATCGGTCGGTGGAACAACCACCGGAAGCATTGACCACCCGCTGCCAAGGTGTGCCATCCGGGCAGCGGTGAATCATCCAACCGACCGCGCGTGGTGATAGCCGGCTGGCCATGACCTCGGAAATCTGGCCGTAGGTCATGACCCGGCCGCGGGGGATCCGTCGAACCACCTCAATGACCTGCTGCTGCGCATTCAGGCGTTCGCCTTCGACATCACCGTGGACTCGTTTCACACCCATCCGCCTAACCCTACCACCCCCAACGACCTGGATGCAGGATGCGAGATGCGAGATACAAGCTTCGTCTCGCGTCTCGCTTCAGCGTGCATGGTGCCACCCGTCGCATTGTCTTTGTCGCCTTCCCGCTCGGAGCGGCGCGCCGATGACAATGCGACGAGTGGCACCTGTGTCGTCGATGCAGCGGTGCGCTTCTAATGGGCGGGTTGCACCTGTGCGTCTGAATAGGTTGACAGGAACGGAGGTGGTGCCGCCACCTGACCGCCGCGGTAACATGAGGCCGTGTACGCCAAAGTCGCCATTCCAAAAAGCGCCCCCAACGCGCTGACCTACTCGGTGCCGGTTGAACTCGAAGGATTCACCGTCCCCGGGGTCAGGGTGCGGGTACCGCTGCGAAATAAGACGGTCACGGGCGTGGTAGTTGAGGTCGAATCCACCACCGAACTCGAGTCCAAGACGATTCGATCGTTGATCGAGGTTGTCGACCCGGAGCCTCTGCTGCCACCGCATCTGTTCTTTCTCGCTGACTTCGTGGCTTCTTACTATCGATGCCCGCTCGGCGACACCCTCGCCACCATCCTCCCGGCCGGATTGCTGCGGGCCGACGGCGAGGTGGCCCGCCTGACCCCGGCGGGTGCCGCTACCGATTCCGAATCCCTGCCCGGCAAGAGAGGCACGGTCCTTTCGGAGCTCCAGGCAGCGATCAAACTCCGCGTTCCGACTCTCCTCGCACGCGCCGGCGCGACCGGACGCGGACCACTCGACGCTCTGGTCGAGTCCGGTTTCGCCACTATCAGCACCAGCCGCAGGGATCGGTCTCCCGAGGCCGAGGTGGCCGCCGTGAAACTGCCGGACGTTCCGATCGAGCAGCTCCTCGAGCGATGCCAACGCGCTCCAAGACGCCGCGAGGTACTGGATTGGTTGGCCGAGCAGGGCCGCCCAGCACTTGTCGCAGAGGTCTGCGCGGAGGTTGGATGCTCGCCCTCAACCCTGCGCGCGATGGACGCCGCGGGCTTGTTGCTGCGCTTCAAGCAGCCGCCGCCGCGCCGTCAACGGTGGGTACTCAAACCCGCCGGCGGCCGGCATGTCCTAACCGATGAGCAGCAGGAGGTGGTAGGCGCGGTTGGTGGAGCCCTCGCCGAAAATAAGTACGCGCCCTTCCTGCTCGAAGGCATCACCGGGTCGGGCAAGACCGAGGTCTATCTGCGGTGCCTCGAAGAGGTGTTGGCGCGCGGCCGAAGTGGTCTCGTGCTGGTGCCGGAGATCGGGCTCACACCCGCCGCTTCAGGCGCGGTCGAGCGTCGATTCGGGTCTCAGACGGCGGTCCTCCATTCGGCCCTCTCCGAGGGAGATCGTTGGCGGGAGTGGCGGCGAATCCGTGAAGGCCGGGCAAGAGTCGTCGTCGGTCCTCGGTCCGCACTCTTCGCGCCGTTTGAGAATCTCGGTCTGATCGTGGTCGACGAGGAGCACGACGCCGCCTACAAACAACAGGAGGCACCCCGCTACAACGCCCGCGACCTTTCGTTGGTGACGGCGCAACACCTTGGAATACCGGTGGTTCTTTCCACCGCCACGCCATCTGTAGAAGCCTCGGCGCTGGTCGAGCGCGGTCTGGCCGGGCACCTGCGGCTGACTCGCCGGGTGGCCGGCGGCACCCTCCCCGAGGTGGAGCTGGTCGATCTCCGCGGTGAACCGCCCGAACCGGGAGAGCAGGGCCGCACTTTGTTTTCTCGCCGCCTTCGCGAGCTGCTCGGCGAAACCGTCGATCGCGGCGAGCAGGTGATCCTCCTCATGCAGCGCCGAGGATGGGCGCCAATCCTCCTCTGCCGCGACTGCGGCCACCGGATTCAATGCCCCTCGTGCTCGGTGTCGCTCGTGGTCCACCAACGATCGGGCGACCTCCGCTGCCACTACTGCGACCACCGTGCCAGCAACCCAAAGAGCTGTCCCTCCTGCGCCGGAGATCTCCTCGATGCGGTCGGCGCCGGCACCGAGAAGGTGGCCCACCACCTCGAGCAGTTCCTGCCGGGGGTGAAGAGCGCGATCCTCGACCGCGATACGGTTCGCCGGCGTTCCGGGCTCCAGGACACGCTCGGCGCCTTCGCCGCCGGCACCGTACAGGTGCTTATCGGCACCCAGATGGTGGCCAAGGGCCACCACTTCCCGAACGTCACCTTGACCGGCGTCATCTCAGCCGACGCCATGCTCGGGCTGCCGGACTTCCGCGCCAGTGAACGCACATTTCAGCTCCTGACCCAGGTCGCCGGGCGTTCGGGTCGTGGGCAACGCCCAGGAAGGGTCGTCATCCAGACCTACTACCCGGACCACCCATCAGTGCGTCTCGCCTGCCACCACGACGTCACCACCTTCCTCTCCGAGGAGCTCGTCTTCCGCCGCAGTTTCGGCTATCCACCAGTGACCCGGCTAGCGCTGGTGCGTTTCGAAGCAGCCAACGAACGGCTGTGCCGCGAAGCCGCCGAGGCCGCGGCAAAGGCGGTGTCTCCGGTCCCCGAACGGGTCCGTCTACGCGGCCCAGCCCCAGCTCCTCTGGAACGGATCCGTAACCACTGGCGTTGGCAGCTGCTCCTGACCGCGGCCAATCGCGAACTCCTTCGCGAGCTGCTGGAGAAAATCGAAGGGCTGGCGTTACCGAAGAGCGTGCGGCGGATCATTGATGTCGATCCGACATCGACGCTGTAATAGCTCAACGGCTATTCGGCGGGAGCAGTAGCGCGCTGTGAGTACTGAAGCCGTATGGCCGAAAGGCCGTATAGCCGTATAGCCTTCTGATATCCTCTAGCCGAATCAATGATGGAAGGCACATGAGCGACAAAGCGTTTGGAGAATGGCTGGTCAAGGAGAAGCTGCTTCGGCCCGACGGGCTGCGGAGGGCAGCAGAGATCTACAGAGACACCCAGAGCCGTCTCGACACCGTGATCCTCGACCTCGGTCTGATGTCAGAATCGACTCTCCTCGATGCTCTCGGTCGTTTCCACAGGACCCGTACCGTCACGCGGGCCGAGTTTTCCGCAGCCGAGGCGGCAGCAAAAAAGATATCGCCAAGGGTCGCCTTACGCATGCAGGCAGTCCCCTTTCGAGTCGAGGGCAAAACCCTTTCGGTGGCCACTCTCGAGCCTGGTGACCTCCTGGTAGAAGACGAACTGGCGTTGATCACCGGCTGCATGGTGGCGAGCTACGTGACCCTCGAGATGCGCCTCTACGAGGCCCTCAACCGTCTCTATGGCATCCCGCTTTCGGCCCAGTACACCTCCTTGATCACCAGATTCGATGTGGAGGGCGTCGCCGATTCCAGGAGTGCCACTGCCGCAGTGCCTCCGGTCCGCATTCCGAAACCAGAAAAGGAGTCCGTACAAGGGCGGTCCCGGCACCCAAAAGATCACACCAAACGCCCTGTGATCCAGGATAAGGAGCTCGAGGTCAGCGATGAGGACCTCAGTCTCTTTCCCTCACTACGGACGGGCGAGAGTGAAACCACCGTCGAGACGCCAAGCCCACCGGTGCTGCGCGAACCGGAACCGCCGGCCGCCGACCTCGAGCCGGAGGAACGATTGGCGGCAACCGCTGACGCCCTGCAACATGCCGAGATGCGGGACGATATCGCCGATGCCGTACTCGGTTTCTGCGCGCCGCTCTTCCGTCGCCGCCTGATGCTCGTCAACCGGAAGGGCACGGTGATGGGCTGGCGGGGCGATGGAGTCGGCGTTGATCAGAAGAGGATGCGCGAAATTTCGATCCCCCTCGCCGACCCATCGGTCTTTGTCGGCCTCACCCAGGGTACGGAGTTGTGGCTCGGCCCGATACCCGAGATGCCGCGCAACATGGAGCTCGTCGCCGGCCTCGGCGGGGCGCCACCAAAGGACTGTTTCATCCTTCCGATCATGGTGCGGGAAAAGACCATTTGCTTCCTCTACTGTGACAACCTCGAGGATGGTGTCGGCGGGCTACCGATGGCGGATCTTCGTCGGTTGGCGGCAAAAGCCGGCCTCGCGTTCCAGGTCTACATCATGAAAAGTAAGATCAGAACCCTCTGAAGAACGTAAGGAATTGTAAGGAACGCTGCAGAAGATCGTTCTGGTGTTGAAAAGAGGGCTCGTACGGCGAACCTTTCGATTTTAGATGCGTAAGATATGAGCGTACGGAGAGCGAAGGAGGCCACAACGTGAATACGAGAACAATCGCACTTATCACTGCAACTCTGCTGATCGTGTCGTCCGGCGTCAGCAACGCCGCCGAACTCGAAATCTCGGCGCTGCCGGCTCAGGTCGAGAGCCTGCCGGTGACCGAGGGAGACGTACTCAAGCTCGATCTCATCGGCGCCTACCAGCTGGCCCTGGCCCGCAACCTCAACCTTCACGTAGGGCGTTACGATATCGCCATCGCCAACGCAAACGTGCGCGGCTCGGGCGGGATCTTCGACCCCACCCTGTGGGCCAACCTCGACTTCAATTCGAACAAGACGCCGACGTCGACCATCCTCGAGGGCGCCAACGTCGTCGAAAGCGACAACATGAACTTCGGTCTCGGCGTCACCCAGCTGCTGCCCAGCGGCACCGAGCTTGGGGCGTCGTGGATGTCCGTTCGCGGTGAGACCAACTCGGAGTTCTACTTCCTCAATCCTCGCTGGGATGCTCGCCTCAACCTCACGCTGACCCAGCCCCTGCTCAACGGATTTGGCACCAACGCCACCCGCGCCCAGATCATCATCGCGGAGAATCTCCGCGACCAGGCTGCGGTCGGCTTCGAGGTCGAGATCATCCGGCTCATGGCCGATGTCGAGCTCGCCTACTGGGAGCTGGTCGCCACCCGGCAGGCGATTGCGGTGACCGTACAATCTCTCGAGCTTGCCGAGCGCCTCCTCGAGGAGACCCGCCAGCGGGTCGAGGTCGGGACCTCGGCGCCGATCGACATGGTCCAATCCGAGGCCACCGTCGCGACCCGTCACCAGGAGCTCATCTACGCCAACAACGCGGCCTCCAACGCCGAGGACAACCTCAAGGCGCTGCTCGGTTTCGACCTGCCCCACGAGTGGCAGGTTCGGGTCGAGACCACCGACTCCTACAACGTCGACCCGTTCCTCCCCGACCTCGGGGAGTCGATCGAGACCGCCCTCCACAAGCGGCCGGCCATCATCCGGCAGGAGCTCGAGATGGAGCGCCTCAACACCAACGTCAAGGTGGCCCAAAACCAGGCCCTCTCCCGCCTCGACCTCACCGGGTCATACGGTTGGGGGGGCGTCAGCGGTACATCGACGATCACCGACGACGAGGGCAATCCAGTCACCATCCGAGAGGGCTGGGGCGACGCCGCCGGTCAGGTCTTTGATTTCGATTTTCCGAGATGGACCGTCGGTCTGAATTTCTCGGTCCCAATGGGCAACCACCGGGCCAAGGAGCAGCTCGCAGCAAACCGCTATTACCGTGATCGGTCGGGCGCCCAGCTCGCCGCCCTCAAACAGGAAATCACGCGTCAGGTGCGATTCGCGGTGCGCGCGCTCGAGGACGGCGCCGCCGCCATCGATGCCGCCGTCGCCTCGCGTCGTCTCGCGGTCCGCAACCTCGAGGCCGAGCAGACGAAGTTCAACAACGGACTCTCCACCAATTTCCAGGTATCGGAGATCCAGGATGCGCTGGCCACCGCCCAGTTCGGCGAGATCCGGGCACGGGTCGGATACCGCAAGGCGATCGCCACCTACTTCCATTCCACCGGCACCTTCCTCGAGGCCAAGCATGTCGAGATCACCGACACCGAGGCCTCGGACTCGGTCCACGACTACTGGAAGGACGTCAAGTGGCTCCAGTTCACCGACTTCAAGAAAAAGCGGGATGACGACACCATGCCGGCCTCCGCACCGGTGGAAGAAGCCACAGACTGACGTTGAATTCGGAAATCTGAATTCGGAATTCGGAATTTCAATCCGCCCTCCCCTGATCCGGGAGGGCGTTTGAATTTCAGATACAAGATGCAAGATACAAGATGCATCCGCCCACCTACCCGGCAATTCACCCGTGATTCTGTCAAGTCCTGACGGCAAGTCGTCATGCGATCCCGAGCCGCGGAGCGGCGACAGATACATAGCCTGGGGCGTGAGCCCCAGGATACGAACGAGAAAATATTGAGGAAGCCGCGGAGCGGC
>JACXWA010000018.1 GCA_014764485.1 Candidatus Sulfomarinibacter kjeldsenii | reverse complement strand
AGTTCGCGGACGGCACCGGCAACTGGCCGGTGTGGACGACCTTCACCTATGAGATTGTCGACCTGCTGGGCATCGATTTTGAAAACACCACAGTACACATCTCGGATGAAGAGAGCGGTCAACGCCACGAGGTGGTTCTCGATCGGTTGTTGTCAGGTATTGCTCGCGAGACGCCGCTCACCATCGATCTCAAGGGGCGCCTCAACGGCCAGCCGCTGTCGCACACCTTGACGGGGCCGAGCTTCGCCGACCTCGACGGGGACTCGATGTGGCCGCTTGCGGGCGAACTCCGTCTCGCCACGACGCGGTTGAATCTCAAAGGAACGGCCGGCAGCGCTGAAGAAGTGCCGATTTTCGACATCGAGTACATGATTCATTCAGACGAGCTCGGGGAGCTTGCCGCCGCAGCGGGGGCTGAATCGATGGAGATCGGTAGCCTGGACCTTGCGGGGCATGTGGCCGGAGCCGCCAATACCTACAAACTGACGGACCTCGCTGGGAAGCTGGGCGCCACCGAGTTCGAAGCTTCGCTGGAGCTGGACCTCACGGCGGATATCCCGGTAGTTGGAGGCCGTATCGCGATCGGGCATCTGGACGTCTCGCCGTGGGTGGAAGGCGACCGCTCCCAGCCGGATACGACGGCTGATGCTGCGACTGGTATCGACAACCTGCTGAAGGCCCTCGAGGCTGTCAACGCGCACCTTGCGGTTGCCGTCGATCGGCTGTCGTTGCCCGACACCGATCTCGACAACCTCGAGATCGAAATTGACATCGAGGACGGCGTGCTGTCGGTGCCGATCGAGCTCCGCCTCGGTTCAAGTCCGGTGCGAGGCGTTATCACGGCCGAGGAGGATGATGGACAACTGAGGCTGGCCCTCGACCTGGGATCCCGCGCCTTCGACCTCGGTTTGTTCGGGGGCGAGGAAGTCGGCGGTTCGATCGGTCGCCTTTCCGTCGACGCCGAGAGCCGGGGTTCGGCCGTAAACGACCTGGTCGACAATCTTCAGTTCAAGGTACGAGGGAACAATCTTGCAGTCACCGTCCAGGATGCCGATGACGGCGTTTTCGAAATTCCAATTCGATCCGTGGTCGTTGTCCAAAACCCGGGGACGGGCGTTTGGGCTACCGCTCGAGGTCGCCACAAAGATACGCCGTTCACGATCGAGGTGGCCACCGCCAATCTGATGAAGCTGCTCGACGGCGTGACCCTGCCGGTGAACATAACCGCCCGCGGCAGCGGCGCCACAGCAACCGTTCGCGGCAGGGTGCGCCCAACATCGACAGCGCCCAGGGCGAACCTCCGATTCGGCGTCGAAGGGGATGCCATCGGAGACCTCTCTCCGTGGACCGGGCTTTCGCCGGATGCCGCGATGCCCTACCTCGTGAAGGGTCGGCTCGACACGATGCATGGCCCACCGCGTATGGTGATCGAGGACGGACGCATTGGGCGGAGCAGTGCCTCGGCTGAGCTCTCGATGACGGACGGTGACCACGTCATCGTGGCGCGGATCGACGCCCCTCTGATCGACCTCGAGGAACTCGCCACGATACTCCCATCGACGGAGGCTATGACTCCCGAAAACGAGATGTCGATTTCCGAGAAAATCGTACCGACGCAGGTGAATCTCCCTGACGCCGACGTCGAAATCTTGGTCGGGAGGGTCCGCCACGGGGACCTGGATCTTGATGACATCTCCGCCTCACTTCGTTCACGCGAGGGTCACCTCGAAACCTCCCCCTTTGAGTTCAAATGGGAAGAGCAGCCGATCAGCGGGCTCATCTATATCGATCTTCAGAGTGATCGTCCCGAGATTGATGTCTTTGTGTCCTCCCGCCACCTCGACGAGGAGGACATCGAACATGGGCTCGATCTGGAGTCGTTGCCCGAGACATCAATCGGACGCGTCGGCATCGATCTCGAGCTGCGTGGCGCAACCCTCGAGCAGCTCGTTGACGAATCCTATATGTCGATCATCGTCGACGACGCACGCACCGTCCTTGCGCCTGCCGACTCCGAGGATTCCTGGGAAATCGTGATCTCCCACCTTCAGGCGGACGCACTCTACGGGGAACCAACTCGAATCGCGGCTGTCGGATTTATTAACGGGGCACCGGTGGATTTCCTCATGAACTTCGCTATGGCGGACCTCGAGACCTACGCCCGGGATGGTTTGCCGGTTCACCTGTTGCTGAGATCCAAAGACACCGAGCTCGATATTGAGGGAAACCTGGTTCTCCCTATCGATCCGAAGAACCAAGAATTCCACGTGCTGCTCCACGGCGCGAGCCTCGACGATCTCAACCCACTGCTCGGGACCGATCTGCCTTCCCTCGGACCGTACTCCGTCGACGGCCGTTTCACGGCGGCGGAGAGGAATTTCGATCTCTCCAATCTCTTTATCGTCTTCGGCGACAGCACCCTTCAGGGCAACCTGGGATATTTTGAGGGAGAGGAACGCCCGATCATCGTCGGTCGCCTGGCAAGTCATCGCCCTCGTCTCGAGGATTTCTATCTCGCGCCCGAAGACGAGGACCAACGGCCGGCCGGCGCGCCGCAAACGTCGGACACCGATGGCCAGGAACCGGTACTGGATCCGGAGTTGCTACGGCTCGTCGACCTGGATTTATCGTTCGACGTGACGGGGTTCGAGTGGGGAGACCGCGGGCCGGGTGCGGGGGAGTTCAGGCTACAGCTCGATGACGGGAGACTGACCACCTCGGTATTTTGGGATCAGCCGAACGGGGGTCACATCGACGCAACTCCGGGGAAGCGGACATTCGCTGGAAGCTATCCTCGATTCGCTCGAGGGCCATCTGGATTTCACCACCTACCCCGAGGGCCACCACGCGGCGGCTTTCAACCTCTGGGGTGGCCAGCTCATGGATACCCTGCTGCCCGTCTTTGGTGCAGAAAAGCACAAGACGAAGCTCAACTGTACTGTCGGAGAGCTCGACATCGCGGACGGTCGGATAGTGCCCAGGAGACTCGTTGTCGACGCCTCGAGGACACGGGTGAAAGGCAAGGGCGAGATCGATTACCGGAACAACCGCATCCAGCTCAAGGCGAAACCTCGCCCCAAGCGAAGCGGCTTTATCTCTCTCGCCACCCCGGTTCACATCGTCGGACAGCTCGACAATCCTGACATCCGTGTAGACACCGGCGGCCTTGCGGTGACGGTCCTCCGCGTTTCGGCCTTTGTGGTGACGGTCTGGGCCGAGCTCTTCAAGAAACAGCTTCCGATCGACGGATCCGATATCTGCGTGGATCCCACGCCCCGAACATTGGAGCTGGAAACCTCGATCCGGCGCTAAAGCTGGCTCTTGATAGGGAGCAGACTGTAGAACGAGTCTTCGATCCTCTGCCAGCCGCTGCGCGCCGGTTGGCGGCTGACGATACCTTCGCTCGATTGCCACTGCAGCTCACCCTGTTCCAGAAAAACCCGCCAGCTGTTCTCGGGCTCCGCGAGCTGCTCGAAGATCCGCACCAGCTCTTCGCCGAGCCCTCGGTGATCGATCAGCAGACCCATTTCGGTGTTGAGGTAGATGGATCTCGGGTCGAGGTTGAGCGACCCGACAAAGACCTTGCGACGGTCCACGACCAGGGCCTTGGTGTGGAAGGCCACGAACTCCGATTTGACGGGCGAGGTGTCGACGCTCGCCTTCATCATCAGGTCTTCTCGAAGCTCGAAGAGCTCGCCACCTGCCTCGAGCACTGGTCGGCGCACCTTCTTGTAACCGCTGTTCGAGACCGACTCGTCGTTGGACGCCAGAGAGTTGGTGAGGACACGGACGCGAACACCGCGCTTGGTGGCCTCTGCCACCCAGTCGATGGACTCGTTGTCCGGGATGAAGTAGGCGGACGCCACAAAGATCTCCTGTTCGACGCCTTCCGCAAACTCGCTCAAGGTCTCGAAGACCTGAACCGGGGGAAAGCCCGCGCCGGCCGGTAGATTGTCGACTGTAACGTGTCCAACTCCTATGTGCATCTCCAGTGGGAGGGCCGCCAGCTCGCTCTCCCAGCTCTTTCTTTGCATCGGGAATGCCGCAAGTACATTCGCCTCTTTGTCGAGATCGTCGCGGATTTCTTTCCGGGCTTCGTCAAGCGCATCGGCGGGCAGACCCGTCTTCAAGCCTTCTCCGGGGTAGGTCCAGTCGGAATTCCAGTAATAGTCGAAGGTCCCGGTCACCTCCGCCACCACCGGCCCTGCAGCCAGCAGGTCGAGATCGAGGAAGTTGAAATGGGTGGAGAGGCCGAAGTACTCGTCCCCGATGTTCCGACCGCCGACGATTCCCATGTGATTGTCGGCGACGAAAAGCTTGTTGTGCATTCGGTGGTTGAGTCGTTTCATGTGAGTCGCGAACTCGACTCCGCGGCCGACGGCGCCTCCTCCGGACCGCACGTCCCAGGGATTGAAAATCCGAATCTCGACATTGGGGTGTTGGCACAGCGCCGCCACTATTCTGTCCGCACCGCCCATCATCAGATCATCAATCAGGAGTCTGACTCGTACGCCCCGATCCGCCGCCTCGAGCACCCGGTTCAACAACAACAGGCCCGAGGCATCGCCGTACCAGATGAAGTACTGCGCATCAAGGGTTCGCTGGGCGCTGTCGGCCAGCGCCAACCGCCACTTCAACGCGGCTTCGTTGCTGTCGAGGATCAGGAATCCGGAAGCCTCGGCCCCGTGCTGCGATCCGATGGCGTTGGTCACCTCGGCGAGGACACCAACCTTTGTCGGTTCGAGACCGAAAGTCTCGACCTTCTCCGGCAGCTCCTTCGGCAGCGTGGTGCAGCCCACTGTGAGGATGACTGGGATCAAACAACTGATCATCCGGACCGACCATCCAGAAAAACATCTGCACAGCGGAGTTGCCCGCATCATCATCGACCGGCCTCCTCGCGAGATTTCCAACGCATTCTACCTGCCTTCTTCGGGTTTTCTCTCCAGAAGGAGGTGCAGCAGGTTGTTCTGAAATGTGGGGTTGCCGAGCATCGACATATGGGCATCGGTCAGGAAAATCGTCTGAGCCCATGGAATCGGCGACCTCAGCCACCCGGAGGGCCCACCCCCGATCCGTTCGTCGGCCAGTGCCGATGCCCGGGTGACTCTCCCATCTCCCGGGGAATTCAGCCTCTTGCCATCACCAAATCTGAGCACAGTTTGCCCGTTCTTGGAGGTGCTGACCTCAGCTCTCGCCAGCGTCGGTGTGGCGTCGGCGGCAAAGAGGATCATCGGCACCGGAGGCGGTGAATCAGGGTGTCGGTCAATGGCTTCCATAAACCTCCGGGCCCTCTCGAAGGCCGCATCCATGAATGCGGCCATGCGGTCCGACCGTTCGTCAGCCGACATCACTCCTGGGAAGAGAACCTCGAGGTGCCGGGCCTGCTTCGGTGAAAACGGACCCCACCCGTTGCGCTGCCAGATCTCAGCCGACATGAACTCGAAAGGGGTTGGCTGTCCGCCCGGGTCGAGCCACAGCTCGTGCCTCTCTCGAGGGAGCATCTGATACAGGGACACACAGGTCGCAAGCAATGTCTGCTCATACCTGACTACCGGGTACTTCACGCCCGTGATCAGCTCCTGGAGCGCCTCCATGGCGCCGAAGTTCGGTGTTGCGATGAGGATCGCTCGGCTGATGTGCTCGGCCCCCGCCCAGGTGATCGACGACTCAGCCTCCGAAAGAACATCGCGCGCGCCGAAGCGAAGGAAATACCGTGTGATCAGCCCACCCATCGAATGGGCCAGGATATCGAACCGAATAGGCTCGTTGTCATCATCGCCACCGGCCGCCTCCAGCTGGCGACTGGCTTCGTCGATAAAACGGCCGAGGGCGATGGCGTTTCCTACGTTGTCCTGCCGCCAGTCGTAGAAGAAGGTGAAGCAGGCGGGCATATCAGAGACCGGCGCCGGCTCGCCGACACCGCGGCAGGGCGCATATCCGGCGCGTTCCACCATCGCCACCATGGCAGCGTAGACTCCATACTCGAAATCAGTCACGAGGACCCCTGCACGGGCCCTTTCGAGAAATTCAGATGCGTGCGAGACGATCTTGGCACCGGTGAAGCCGTGGATCAGGATCACCGGGTTGCGCTCTGGGTTGGTCAACGCTTCGGCATAGATCGCGTCGATGTCCGCGGCCGGAAAACGCGAGGCCGTCTGGCGAATCAACGAACAACCACTTATCGACGCCAGGGCCGTCAACCCGAGCGCCAATGCCCAACCGCAGTGTCGTCCCCCAGCCCTTGCCTGCGTCACTTCCACCTCAGAACAGCGGCCGGTTGAAAAGGAAGTAGCCGAGGGCGTCGATGACGTTGGCCGACCCGAGCAGAATGAAGAGCGCCGCCATCAGGCGACCCATCCACCGCTCCGCCCCTGCGCCGAGTTTCTTCATCACCGTCTCGGCGCGTTCGCCGAGGACGACCCGCAGTACCAGAAGTACAACCAGCGGCGTCAGGTAGACGGCGCAATAGAACACCAGCGCCAGGTAGGCCAAAGACACACTGATCTGCGATTTCAGGATTTGGTTGATTCCCGCCAGCAGAGGAACCGCTGAGGGCGCGGTCGCCACAGTGATGACAAGGGCCGTCACGAGCGCGCCGCCGGCGCTCTTTGATGGGTCGACCTCGACCTCGCCCTCCACCGATCGAGCCCTGAGCCCCCGCCCACCGATGATCAAGAGGACCACCCCGATCACGAGGCCAATCACGAAGTTCACCCGCGTGGGATCCAGAATCAAATCGATCTCGAGAAGTCGCTGGCCGAAAAAGGCGAAGGCCAACCCGAGGAGGAAATACCCGACGAAGATCCCCACGATAAATGCCTGTGCCCGCCTCACTGGCCGATCAGCACACAGAATCGTCACCATCGCCCCGATCCGTACCGGAGAGATGCTATCGATGAGCGCAATCGGAAACAGAACCAAGAGAAGGTGGATCACGGGCATAAGGATACCCTGGAGATGTTTTCAGCGTCTGGTCAGCTCGGCACCCGCCACGTATAAACCCAGCGGGTAACGGTTTGATGCTGATTTCGGTATAATGATTGGTGGTCTGTCCTTCTCCGAATGCTCCCATCCCGAAGGGACGAATCATTAGTTTGGAAGAAACCAGAAGACTGAAACACGTGGTGATACGACGCGTTCTGAGGCGATTCAGTCTCGGAGCTTTGTGTATTGCGGTGCTGCTTCTGTCACCAGCGGGGACCATGGCCCAGGATCCCGAGACCTCAGAACCTACGAAGGAACCCACGCCGGAATCAACGGCTGCAAGTGACAACGGCACCGAGAATCGTTTCGACATCGGAATTCAACGAGTCGACTCACCGGTGGGAGACTTTGTCACAACGCTGCTCGGTTACACGAGGGCATTTCGCGGAAACATGAGCTTCAGTGCCAGCGTGACCCTCAATTACGCCGACGCATTCAGGTCGACCGATCAGGGGTATACCAAAGAAAGACATTTCGGTCTCGGCGACACAATTCTCATCTACTCCTATGTTCCGGGGCAGAAGGTCACCGCGCAACCGTGGGTGCCGAAGTCGGCGGGTTTCTCGGTTCTTCTGATCGTGCCAACCGGAAAAGCCGCCGACCTCCTGGGCGGAGACCAATGGGTGTTCTCACCCCAGGCGGGTTGGGTCGTCAGCTTCGCCGAACATTTCACTCTGCTGCCGGCATTGCGTTACACGACATCGTTTGCGGAAGGCAACCTCGCGAAACCTGTAGAGGAACTGTCAGCAGAGTTCATCGTGGTGTGGGCGCATGATTCCGGATGGTGGATCGACTATACCGGCGATATCGTGAGGGATTTCAGACGGGATGACTGGCGTTACGACGACACGTTTTCCGTCGGCAAGATGTTCGGATCCCGGTTCGGCTTGAGCGTCGCATACGGGGTTCTCGATCGTGTCGATCCGACCTCGATTCGGGACGACAATCAGTGGATGCTGTTCTTCCACTACGTGATGCCCAACCGCGGTGGAAAGGGGCCCTGATCTCCAATGGTCAGCCCACACCTCCGGCCCCCTGATCGCAGACGCTCGGATGTGTAGGGGCGGGATACATCCCGCCCTTGCCCGTTGAGGACGGACGGCACGCTCAAGGGCGGCATATATGCCGCCCCGGCATCTGTCGCCGCTCCGCGGCTAAGTTTCTTTTTGAATGGTCGTTTTCCTGGGGCTCACGCCCCAGGCTAATCATCTTTCGCCGCTCCGCGGCTCGGACAGAGCGTCTGGGGAATTCAGCACGAGTCTGGGGTTGTTTGTTGCGAAGCGCCGGAGGCGCGACAGATGCATAGCCTGGGGCGTGAGCCCCAGGTACCAGAAAAACAATTAATGAATGAGCCCCCGGAGGGGGCGACAGATTCTGAGCCTGTGTCTGCCCCCGAGATGTTACCTATGTCCTGAGGTCGTACATATATGCCGCTCCCACAACTCAAGATGCTTTTCGCGCCTCCGTTGCTGACGCGCCAATCAAGCCCCTTTTCACCATGAGCTCAGCGTTCAGAATTGCCGCGCCGGCGGCGCCACGTACTGTGTTGTTGACCAGCGCCACCAACCGGATGTCGTGCACGGGGCAGCGGCGAATCCGACCGACAGTCACAGTCATGCCACCACCCGCACCCGCGTGCCGTCGCGGCGTCGGTGGTTCATCACCAGCCAGCACGGTGATCGGGTTATCAGGCGCTGAGGGCAGATCGAGACCCGCGATGCGGCCACGAAACGCAGCCAGCTCCTCGGCCACCTCGATTGGCGAAGCGGCCTGCCGAAGACGGAGCGAAACACACAGGAGATGGCCGTCGAGCACCGGCACCCGGGTCGTCTGCGCGCTGATGGTCATCGACGCCGGCTCGATCCGGCCGCCGCGACGACGACCGAGGATCTTCAGCGGCTCGGTGCACAGCTTTTCCTCCTCTCCCGGGATGAACGGCACGGCATCGCCGAGAATATCGAGGGCCGACAGGCCCGGGTAGCCCGCACCCGAAACCGCCTGCAGGGTCGTCACGTGGACAGCATTGATTCCAAAGGCGTCATGGAGCGGTTTGAGCACCATCACCAACCCGACCGTGGCGCAGTTGGGGTTGGTGACAATCGGTGCGCCGACGGATGGAAACTGCGAGAGCTCGAGGTGGTCCGGGTTCACCTCGGGCACAACCAGCGGGGTCGCGGGATCCATGCGCAACGCCGAAGCATTGGAGACCACCGGGATACCGGCCGCTGCCAATCTCGGCTCCACCACCGAGGCCACCGACGAGCCGAGCGCCGAGAAGGCGAGATCGCAGTCGAAATCATCGTCGACGGTCTGGACGATCAGGTTCGCCACCGCCTCGGGCGGTGAGCCCGGCTCCATCCAGTGAACCGCGTCACGGTACGACCGGCCGGCCGATCGCTCTGAGGCTGCAACCGCGGCCACCTCGAATGACGGGTGATCTCGCAACAGGTGGACGAGTTTTTGGCCAACGGTTCCGGTGGCTCCAAGAACAACAGCCCTATGCCGCTGAGACATGTCGGATCTCCTTCTTTTCGGTCTTCAAATTTCTGCGGCTGACAGCGAGAGTCTCGCGGTCGAGCATCAGAGCGTCGTGGACGGTGCAGAGGGCGTTTTCGAGGTCGTCACGTTCGACCAGGAGTGCCACCGTGTGAGGGCTGGCGCCTGCCGCGAAGCTCCGAACAGCAATGCCGCGGCGTGCGAGCGACTCCAGCGCTCTACCGGCAACCCACGGCTGGAGAGCGATGTCGTGACCAACCAGGGTGACGATGCTCGCGGCAAAGTGGTCCTCTATTTCAAATTGCTCGATCAGAGATCCGGCTCTCGAGGACGGAACGGCCACCAGAGTCGTGCCATCGGACGAGGCGCGGCACAACATGAGTACCTCGTCGACCGATCCCAGAAACACATCACGTAGACGGAACGCCGTCACCTCTTCGAAGGCCGACGTGGCCACGACCCGGTTCCGCGCACCCGAATGGGCAGTGATCTCGGTGCCCCTCCTCGCCGGCTCCAGGGTGTTGCGAACGTGGATCGGGATCCCCCGTTCGGCCAAAGGACCAACCGTCTGCGGGTGGAGGACCTTGGCGCCAAAGAAGGAAAGCTCGGCTGCCTCCTCGTAGGAGAGCCATGGGATCGACGACACGCTGGGCACGAGCTGCGGTGGCGCGGTCAGGACGCCGTCAACGTCTGTCCAGATTTCAACCCGTTCGACGTCGAGCACGGCGCCGAGCACCGCCGCAGTGAAGTCCGAGCCGCCGCGGCCCAGAGTGGTGGTGCGACCGTGTCGGTCTGCACCAATGAAACCGGTGACGATTGACGTGGCGGTGTCCCTGCCTGCGAACAGCCGCCTACACCGGCGTCGCGTGGCCTCGAAATCCACCCGTGCCTCGCCGAAAAAGCTATCAGTTACCACCGCATCGGCCGCGTCGATCACGCGCGCGGCTCGTCCTTTGGACTGAAGAGTTGCAGCGAGGAGCTGCACCGACAGCCGCTCCCCGACCGCCAACACACGATCCGCGATCTCCTTCCTGTTCGCCGGATCGGCTGCCAGTGCCCGGAGATCATTCCGTAATACCTCAATGATGGTCTGGATCGAACGTGCCGCGGGGTTGCGGCACTGCAACGGTAGAGTGGCGAGGACTTCGAGGTGTTGGCGCTCGACAACACACACTTCATCCTTCCAGTCGACGTCGATTCTATTCGAGGTTTCGATCAGCGCAGAAAGCCTGTTCGTCGTTCCCGCAACCGCGGAGGCAACGACCACGACCCGGCCATCCCTCGCAGCCTCGTGCACGAGGTTGGCGGCCTCCTCGAAGCGCTGCCGGTCGGCCAGCGAGGTACCCCCGAACTTGAGCACTTTCACGCCGCACCTCCCGCAAACAGCGCCACGACGTTCCTCGATTCCGCGGACTCTCGGAAGGCTCGGACGCGGTCCTCGAGCTCAACGGTCTCGATCAGGAAGGCGTCATGTCCGTGCGGCGAGTGGATGGTGTAAAGCTCGGCGTCCGGGACCAGGCGGGCCAGAAACTCCTGCTCCGCCGGGGGGTAGAGTCCGTCCGAGTCAATCGACACGACGAGGACCGGTATCGCTATGGACCCGAGGATCGACTCCACGCCTCCACGGCCGCGGCCGACATCATGACGATCCATTGCACGGGTCAAGGTTACGTACGCATTGGCATCAAACCGGTCCACCAGGGCACCACCGTGGTGATGCAGCCAGTCGCTGATGTGAAAATCTCCACCCGGCAGGGCGGCCCGCCCGAACCGGTCCTCGAGGCTGGCCGGCGTCCGGTAGGAACACATCGCCATCATCCGCGCCGCCGCGAGGCCAGCCGCCGGCGGTCTTTCGGGCTCGTACCGCCCGCCGGCCCACCTCGGGTCGGCGGCGATTGCCGCCCGCTGCGCCTCCGACTGAGCGATGCACCAGGCCGAGTGGCGGGCCGATGCGGCGATAACCGCTGCCGCCTGGACCCGTCTATCCGACAGCACCCACTCAAGCGCCTGCATTCCGCCCAGCGAGCCGCCGATCACCAACCGAATTCGCCGCACACCCAGCGCATCGAGCAGCCGACGCTGAACCTCGACCATGTCTCGGACCGTGATCGGTGGAAGATCCGGCCCCCAGCTCGTACAGGCATCGGATCGAGGAGAGGTGGGGCCTGTGCTGCCGTAGCAGCTGCCGAGGACGTTGGCGCAGATGACGAAATCTCGTTCGGGGTCGAGCGCCTTGCCGGGGCCGATGAGATCACCCCACCACAGATCGGCGTCCGCCGAGCCCGTGAGTGCGTGACACACCACGACCGCGTTGTCGCCTGCTGGCGAAAGCCGGCCCCAGGAACGGTAGGCGACGGTCACCCGGTCAAGGACGGCTCCACACTCGAGCTCGAGAGGGTCTTCGAGGACGAGGAGCCTCGGTGCCTCTACTTTCAGGCGATGCGTGCACATGCCGTCACCTCTTGCACCCGCGCGAAGGACCGCGCGAAGTCGGTCTTGATGTCGTCGATGTGTTCGAAACCCACCGAGACCCGGATGAGGTCGGCGCTCACACCCGAAGCCACCTGCTCGGCATCGGTGAGCTGCTGGTGGGTTGTGCTCGAAGGGTGGATCACCAGAGTCTTGGCATCACCTACGTTGGCGAGATGCGAGGCCAGTTCGACACCATCGATGAACTCCCGACCCGCCGAAGCGCCACCGCGAATGCCAAAGGTCAGCACGCACCCGAATCCGTTCCGGAGGTAGTGTGCGGCCCTCTGGTGCGAAGGGTGGTGCTCGAGACCCGGGTACGAGACCCAGCTGACGTCGGGGTGATCATCCAGCCACCGGGCCAACTCGAGGGCGTTGTCCGCCTGGCGCTGGACCCTCAAAGACAAGGTCTCGAGCCCCTGGAGCAGGAGGAAGGCGTTGAACGGGCTCTGGCAGGGCCCGAGATCCCGCAGACCCTCGACCCGCGCCCGAACGGCAAACGCGATGTTTCCGTACGGCCCATTCGGGCCAAACGTATCGGCAAATACCAGCCCGTGATATCCCGGCGAAGGCTCGGTGAAAGACGGGAACTTCCCGTTCCTCCAATCGAAATGTCCGGAATCGACGATCACGCCCCCGATCGAGGTCCCGTGGCCGCCGATCCACTTGGTCGCCGACTGGACGACGATGTCGGCGCCGTGGTCGATCGGCCGGCAGAGGTAGCCACAGCAACCGAAAGTGTTGTCAACCACCAGCGGAATCCCGTGCTCATGGGCAAGATCGGCGAGGCCGCGAAGATCGGGAATGATGAAACGCGGATTGGCGATCGACTCGACGTACAGTGCCCGGGTGTTCTCCCGAATCGCCGGCGCAAAGGCCTCCGCATCGTCACCTTCGACGAAGGTGACGTCAATTCCGAGTCGTGGCAGGGCGATCTTGAGCTGGTTGTAGGTCCCGCCATAGAGATTGGAGGCGGCG
>JACXWA010000086.1 GCA_014764485.1 Candidatus Sulfomarinibacter kjeldsenii | reverse complement strand
TCTGTGAGCGGCTCGAGCTGGCTCGCCAGATCGGGGAGCTCAAGCAGACCACAGGAATCCCTTTGCGGAACTTCAAGGTTGAGGCCGAGGTCTATGAGCGTTTCGGGGACGCGAGCCGTCTGCTCGGCCTCGACGAGAATCTCGGCCGCGATCTGGCGACCTTTCTCATCAGCAAGGCCGTCGAAGAGCAAGCGGTTCATCGCGATACCGTGTACCAGGGAAACGCGCTGCGCGCTCTGGTCGTTGGCGGGAAGGGTGGAATGGGTCGGTGGATCGCCCGATTCCTCCGCGGTCAGGGCCACCGGGTCACGATCAACGATCCCGATCCTGCCGAATCCGATTTTGCCGAGGTCGCGGACCTCTCTGCCGCCGCGCCCGAGGCAGACCTGATCGTCATCGCGGTTCCAATGAGTGTCTGTCCGGAGGTCCTCGAAAACCTGGCACAGCTCGGAGTGAAGGGTGTCGTCGCCGAGATGTGCAGTCTCAAAGGCCATCTGCTGTCCATCGTCGAACAGCTTCGCGAGGACGGCCTGCGCCTGGTCTCTTTTCATCCTCTCTTCGGCCCCGATGTGCGAATGCTGTCCGGTTGTACGATCGTTTTCTGTGACGAAGCGAACCATAAGGACCTCGATGTTGTGCGCGGACTCTTCGGCGAGACCTCGGCGCGGCTGGTGGACATGTCGAGCGCCGAGCACGATCGCCGCATGGGTTTGGTCCTCGGTCTCACCCACCTCGCCAACCTGGTCTTTGCGCGCGCGCTCTCACACTCATCGATCGGTGCGAGTGATCTCAGTGAGGTCGCCGGTGTCACGTTCACCAAGCAGCTCGGGACAACGCGCGAGGTGACGGCCGAGAACCCTGGCCTCTATTACGAAATTCAAGCCCTCAACCAACTCACACCAGAAACCGGCAAATGGTTGCGGCAGGCGCTGGAAGAATGGCTGATCGCTGTCGAATCAAACGACGAAGAGGGCTTCACAACCCTCATGCGGAATTGCCACACCTATCTCGATGACGCGAATTCCGAAGAGACAACGCCATGAGAGCGGTCGATGCAGTGGTTGCCGCCCTCGCGGCGCACCCCGGGGAGCAGGTGTCGTGGATCGTTGGCGAGCCGTGCTTCGGGCCACCACCTGAGCTGGCCGATGCCTTTGCCCGTGCGGCAGATTCGCCGTCTTTCGGCTACCCGCCACACGCCGGCCTGCCGGAATTAAGAGACGTCCTGGCGGTGCGCTTTGAGCAGGAAGATCTGAGTATCGCACCCGACCAGATCACCATCACGAGCGGTGCCAAATGCGGATTATTCGCCCTTTTCGCGGCCCTGCTCGAGCCCGGCGACGAAGTCATCCATCCCCGACCCTGCTACCCGGCGTACCCAGCCATGGCCGCTCGTCTCGGCGCGCGCCCGGTGCCCGTGGCGGAACGGGACGGCAGCTTTTCCGGCTGGGCGGCAGACATCGCCCACCACATCAATACGCGCACCCGCGCCGTTGTCCTCGCCTCGCCATCCAATCCAACCGGTGCGACCCTCGACTCAGTCGAAGCAAACGCCCTGGTCGAACTGTGCAGCGCCCACGGGATCCGCCTGATCATCGACGAGGCCTACACGGATTTCAGGTACACAGCCGATCATCACGCCCTCCCGGCTGACCTCGATCCGGATCTCTCGACGGTGGTCCGGGTCCGCAGCGCGTCCAAGAGCTGGGCCCTGTGCGGCTGGCGACTGGGTTGGATTACCGCCGATGCCCCATTGTCCGCTCGCATCGCCAGCACCCACTCAAGCCTCTTCAATCCTGCTTCTGGACCGGCGCAAGCAGCATTGTGCGCCCTGCCCGAGGTTTCAGCCGACTTCCTCGAGAAGGCACGATCAATGGTTGCAGACCGGATGGACGAACTCTGTGCCGCTCTTGCCGGTGCCGGGTTCCCGTTCACAAAACCAGAGGGTGGATTCTACCTGTGGCTCAAGGTGGAAGATCTCAACCCATCCGGGACGATCAGCACTGCTGAATGGAGTGCGGAGGTCGCCCGCCGTTCCGGCGTCGGACTGTGGCCGGGCGATGATTTCGGCGGTGCAGGTCACGTCCGAATTTCAGTTACCGCACCTACCGATGCGATATGGCGACCCGCGGTCGAAGCTCTCACAGAGGCGCTCACAAAGAGCGGATAGCACCCCCTCTCTCCCTTGATCCCCCGCTCCCCAAGGCGGACGGTCGAGACAGAGGGGTCGGTGGGCGGCATTCCTAATTCCTAATTCCTAGTTCCGAATTCTCCCCCGCTCTGTCCCGCTATTCAGAATCGGTGCCGTCGTCCAGCCAATCGGGCGTCCTTTTGGTTTCGAGAAAGGAGCGCACACCCCGTCTGCACTCTGGGTGCATCCGTTGTCGAACGTTGGCCTCCGTTGCTGTTGCAATAGCCTCCTGCCAACCGAGCCCCACCGTGTCGTTGAGAAGGGCCTTGGTCGCGGCCAGGGCAGACGGCGACGCCTTGGCGCACACCGCCCGCGCGAGAGCAACCGCGGCACTCATACTTTCTCCGTCAGCCGCGAGCTCATCCGCCAGACCCAGTTCGACTGCCCTGGCACCGTCGATCATCTCGGGGTCGAGGAGCAACCGTCGGGCGACGTGGCCGGCCACCCTGCGGGTGAGAAAGGTCAGGACCATGGCCGCGAGGAAGCCGATCTTGACCTCAGTGTATGCGAAACGTGCGCCGGGTTCGGTCACCACCAGGTCGCAGGCAGTTGCGAGCCCGCACCCACCGGCGATCGCAGCACCCTGGACCGCAGCAACCGTCAGCTTGGGGTGTCCGAGGAGAATTTCGAAGAGATGACGCAACTGCTCAGTATCGGAACGACTCGCCGCGTCGTCGCCAGCCTCTGCGATCCGCTCGAGCGCCTCGAGATCCGCCCCCGCCGAAAAGTTGCGGCCAGCGCCCGCGAGAATGACGGCGCGCACCCCCACATCCGATGCGGCCTTTTCGAGGGCCTCGGAGAGGGCAGCGACCATTTCCGAGGACAGGGGGTTCGCGCGGTCAGGATCGTTGAGGGTGAGGACGAGGACAGGACCGTGCTCTTCTCTCAGTACGATGTCAGACATGCCCCCATCCTAGCAGCCTCTTCGACGTCACAGCGTTCAGTGGTCAATGAGAGGCGCGCAGGGGCTTCGACGACACAGGTGCCACCCTTCGCATTGTTCGAATTCGTCGCGCACCACCTGAGTAACGCCTTCTGGGCAAACAATGCGAAGAGTGGCACCTCACTCGCCGAAGCGAGAAGCGCTTCCAGAGTCAGAGGGCGGCGCGGCGGTAGACCTCGAACAATCGCGGCACGAGACCTTCGGGAAAAAAGAAACGCGCCTGTTCGAGCCCTCGATCGCGGAGGTGTCGCCGGAGGTCCTGGTCTCCAAGCAGGCGAGCGATCGCTGCCGCGATCTCATCGGCCTCCTCCGGATCTACCAGCAGCGCTGCATCCGCCGCGACCTCGGGCATCGAAGAGATCTGAGAGGTCACGACCGGAGTACCGCAGGCCATGGCCTCCGCAACCGGCAGGCCGAAGCCTTCCGCCAGGGAGGGAAACACGAATACGTTGGCCCGACGGTAGAGGGCGGCGAGGACGTCGTCCGAGATATGGCCGATCTTGACCACCGATCCATCACCGGTCATTCGTTCGAGCCGGCGGCGAATCCTCCCCTGCCGCCATCCTTCGGCCGCCACCACCACCAATTGATGGGCCCCGGTGGCTCCACCGAGCGAGCTCCAGGCATCGAGTAGCCGGCCGAAATTCTTTCGTGGTTCGAGGCTTGCGACCGCTAGCACATAGGGCTGCCGGACACCCAGGCGAGCGGCGGCCGTGGCGTCAGCGCCGTGATCACCAGCCACCTTGAAAATTGGGTTGAGCATCGGCGGCACGACCTCTACCGAATCGAACGGCAGCGCGAGGAGGCGGACAGCCTCTTCTCTGGTGGCTTTGGAAACCGCGAGGATGGTGGAGCCTCTGACCAGGGCCTCGGTGACCGAAGCCAGAGAACGCACCCGGTTGTCAAGGGTGTGGCAGTGGGGATGGCTGAGCACCGTCAGATCGTGAAGTGTAAAGACGTGGTGCGGCGCACCGACCGGCGGCATAGCGTAACCGGGAGCGTGAAAGAGATTCAGGCCTTCGAGTTCGGATCTGACCGGCGGCGCCACCACGGCCTTGGCCGGCAGCGGGCCTAACTCGCGGACGAAAGCGTCTCGCCTCGACCAACCCCGGTCAAGATCGAAGAGAATGACTTCGTCGACGCGAGCCGAACCAAGGAGCGAACGGATCAGCTCACGGGTGTAGGTCGCAACACCGCCACGTCCGTGGAGGGCCCGCCCGGCATCGATCCCGAGACGCACCGTTCAGCCCTCCCGCCCTCGAGAGCAGGCCCGAAGCAGACCATCGAGGTGTTGCAGGAGAGCCTCTCCCGTAATCGCAGAGAGGCGACCGTCCGCCATGGCTCCTGCAACACCCGCCGTGGCACGTTCGAGTCGACGGATTCGTCGAAACCGGCGCACGAGCCTGCGCAGGACGAGTGCCCCGACTACCATCGTAACCAACACAATGGCCACGACGAGATCTGTCCTCATCTCCCTCTCCCCACCGTCAGCCAACGATCCACCGCCGCATCTCCGTATCGGCGGCGCATGCGACGTTCCACGAAACGCCTTTCCCACTGCGGCCGGTGAAGCCGATAGTAGCGAAGCTGTGACGGCCGATAGAGATCGTCAACCTCGGACCGCCCTGTAACGCCACCGGCATGGCAAACGACGGCGCGCGGCTCCTGGGCCAGGCGCCACCCTGCGGCCTCGAGACGAAGACACAGATCCACATCCTCAAAGTACATGAAGAAGCTCTCGTCGAAGCCCCCAACCGCTCGAAATGCCTCGGCCCTGACCAGCACGCAGGCGGCCGTGTACCAGGTAGGTCCAACCACTTGCGCCAGCCAACGGGCAAGCGTACCGTGCGCCCAGGCCTGCGCCTCGAATGGGTTACGCGCCCTCTGCAGAACCTCGCCAACAAACCCACGCGCGGGTGCCCAGGAGAACTGGCGTCGGCCATCCGGGTACCGCAGGCGAGGCGCAACGAGCCCGACATCGGGGCGAGTGTTGAGTTTTTCCTCAAGCAGGTCGAGGGCGCCCGCCTCCAACCAAGCGTCGGCATTGAGTAGCAACAGTGCCTCGCCATTCGCTTTCGCGGCGGCCAGGTTGTTGGCGGCGGCAAATCCGAGATTTTCCTCCTGGGAGAAAATCTTCACCTCCGGAAACCGCTCCTGCACCAGCGACAGGGAATTGTCGCGGGATGCGTTGTCAACCAACAGCACCTCAGCCCCCGACCCGTCGAGACTCGCCAGGCATCGGCCGATGTGGGCCTCGCCATCGTGATTGACGATGATCACGGAGATCATGGCGAAGAAGCCCGCCGGAGCTCGGCTACGAGTTGGCGCGAGCTCCGCTCCCAGTCGAGGTCGGCCAACACCGAATCCGCTGCCCCCATGACCCGAGCCGTTCGATCCTCATCTCCGAAGATCTCCGTCATCGCCCCGGCGATGCTCTCCGCGTCAAGCCCTGAGATTTGAAAAGGGTAGTCCGGCCAGGCGTCATCGAGACCGAGACCGGCGCAAACCACTACTGGCGTCCCGCAGGCCAGGCACTCGAACGGCGGCAACCCGTACCCTTCGTGTCGAGAGACATAGATCCCCAGCTCCGCACCACGGTAGAGGGGGGCGAGGGCCGATTCCTCCACCCAACCGAGCTGATGTACGGCAGGTTCCAGGCCTAGCTGGTTGATCCACAATCCGAGTCTCTCAGGCCGCCGCATCCGGTTCGCCCCCGCAATCACCAGCTTGAGTTCCGGGCGGTCACGCCAAACGTTGGCGAAGGCCTCCAAAACCTGACGAGGCATTCTTCTCTCGAGCACAGTACCAGGCACCAGGACATACGGTGGGCAGACGGAAAGCTCCTTCAGGATCTGGATATCATCTTCACCTTCAGGTTTCGAAAAGATCGTGGTATCGACCCCGAGGGGCACCACACCCATGCGTTCGCCGACCACCCCGTAGCGCTTGGCTACCAGAGAGGACATAAACTCTGTGTCTGTAATGACGCGGCGTGCCACCCGCGCGGCACGCCGTGCCAACAACCTTCTTCGCCAGCGCTCACGCAGACCGAACTCCTCGGGCAATACCTCGAAGCTGAGGTCGTGGATGGTCACCACCGATGGCACCCGCAGACCAAAGGGAAGCGTATAGGCGGGCCCAAAGACGACGTCGGGCTCGACTGCCTCACCCTCGCGAGTAACCAACACCTGCTCCCACAGGACCCGGCTTCCGTGGTGGCGCGAATAGTGCGCCTGGATGAAGCCATCAGAACGAGGCAGGGACGGCGAAGGATCCCCTTGAAAGAACAGATGCCATTCGACTCCGTGATCCCAGAGCTCGAGGCCCTGGAGAAGCCCCTCCAGGTAGCGACCGACTCCGGTCGCACGGCCCTCCATTTCGGCGGCAATCACAGCTACCTTCATCCCGCCCATCCTAACGCTTCAATTTGACCTGGTCCCGCTTCCGATTCGAGTAATCAGTGATCAGTAACCAGTATTCAGTCTTAGAGTCCGGGGAGGTGGGGTGGATGGGACTGACCACTGATGACTGATTACCGACAACTTATTGGCCCCTCCACCGCCCCAAATCCTCTTTCCGTGCTGAACCCCTGCGCGACGTTGCGGTAAGATCGTCCCCCATGCTCCACCGCCTTGCGACCACATTTGGCTTCTTGGTTGATATCGCCCGCGACGCGGTTGGGACCTTGCGAGCCCGCTGGCGACGCTTCCAGGCCCGTGTGGTCCACAGCCGGGAGGAGATCGCTGTCGGAGTCGATGCCTATCCATTTTTCGAATGCATGACCGGTGTCGGATGGTACGAGTGGAACCTCCTCGCCGCCCTTGACCGTCGCGACGACGGAATCGTCTACAACCTCTACGCACGCACCTTTCTCGCCCCGGACGATCCACCGCCACCGAAGATGCCGGGGAACCGCACCATGCGGCTTCGCGTCCACCAGATACCACCCGGTTTTTTGCTGCCCACACGACCGACTCTGTTGTTTCTGCGAAACATCGTCGAGCCCCTCTTACGATTCCTGGACGGCAATCAGGTCGTCTTTGCGCCAAACTTCTTCCTGCACGGAGACCAAGAACCCTTTGGACGGGCACAGGTGGCGACTGTTCACGACCTCGCTTTCGTGGCCATGCCGGAAACGGTGTCGCCAGAGACCCTCGAGGGCCTCAGACGACACCTCCCGAGGACTCTTTACCACGCCGACCTTTTGATCGCAGTCTCGGATTCGACTGCTGGTGATCTCGTCGATCGCCTCGGCGTCAGTCCTCGTTCGAACCGAACGATTCATGAGGGTGTGGACCCCGGATTTGCAGATGGCGCGAAGACCGAGCCGCCTTCCAACATCTCGGGTCCTTACCTGCTTTTTGTATCGACCCTCGAACCTCGGAAAAACGTAGTCGGAGTTTTGCGTGCTTTCCGCCTCCTGGTCGAGTGGGGATATCAGGGTGAGTTGGTGATGGTTGGCCGCTGGGGCTGGCGAACTGAAGCGATTCGCGACGAGCTCGAATCGTCGCCGGTTCACGGTCGCATCCGCCACCTCGACTACGTGGATCGCCCACAGCTCGCCGCGCTTTACGGCGGCGCGGATGCCCTGCTCTTTCCGTCCTGGCTTGAAGGCTTTGGCCTGCCCCTGGTCGAAAGCATGGCTTGCGGCACGCCAGTAATTACATCCGGCACCGCGGCAATGCCAGAGATTGCAGGTCCGGCTGCGGTCTACGTCGATCCCGGAAGCCCGCACAGCATCGCTTCCGCAACCGCAGCCCTCCTCCGCGACCCCCAGCACCGAGACCGGTTGGTGGCTCTCGGTCGCGAGCGGGCACAGAAGTTCTCTTGGGATCGCGCCGCCGAGGCAACCGCCCAGGTCTTGCGTGACGCCGCCGGCCTGCCGGTTGAAGGACCTGACGAGTTCCGCGCGTAGCCAAGCGGTTCTCTTTTCAACGCGCCCTTCTCTCATCGCACTTCCCGAGAGGATGCCAGGCACGCCGATTCGCTCCGGCGCGATACGGCGATTGGAGCGTGCTCCTGCGAATCGGGAGCCAGGCACCTCCGGTCAACCTGGCATACCTCGGAGAATCATCCGGCAGTAAGATTGGGCGGACTGGAATTCCGAAATCCGAAATCCGAATTCCGAATTCGGCCGTCAGGCCCGGGCATCATGTAGGGCAACACGAAACGTACGCCAGAGGATCTTGATGTCGAGTCCGAGGCTCCAGTTTTCTATGTAATAGAGATCGTGGGCTACTCGCTGCCGGATCGAAGTATCGCCACGCAGCCCGTTGACCTGCGCCCACCCTGTGAGCCCCGAACGCACCCGGTGGCGGCTGTTATACGTCGGGTAACGATTCCGAAATCTCTCGACGAACTTCGGCTGTTCTGGACGGGGACCAACCAGAGACATGTCACCAATAAGAACGTTGTACAGCTGAGGTAATTCGTCGAGATTCGTCCGGCGCAGAAAATCGCCGATCGGAGTCACCCGGGAGTCGCGGATTCGTGTCCATTGCGCCTCGCCGTCTCCCTCCGCATCCTCCCGCATCGAGCGAAACTTGAAAAGGCGGAACGATCGTCCATCCAGGCCCGTCCGCACCTGGGAGAAGAACACAGGACCGCCGTCCTCGCGTTTGATCAGCCAGGCGACGATCGGGAAGAGCCACGAGGTCACGAGCAGAAGCGTCGTCGAGCCGAAAATGTCGAAGGCGCGTTTGACGATCTGATTCCAACCCTGGAGCGGAATCCGAGTGAGATTGATAAGCGGCAGCCCATCGAGGTCTTCGATACCGGCACGCATGACGTAGTACTGAAGAACGTCGGGCACCACCTTGATGTCCACCGGAAGCTGACCTGCCCTCCGCACGAGCTTCACTGTCCGGTAGTGCGCTTCCAATGGGAGGGCGATCATCACCTGATCGACCCGTTCAGCGGTGATGACCTGTTCCAAGTCTCCGGTCGTTCCAAGCACCGGCACGCCCTGGATATCACGCTGTTGCCTGCCAGGATCGTCATCGAGAAAGCCGACGACCGAAAACCCGTATTCCTTGTGAAGTTGCAGACGATCGACAACCTTGCGTCCGAGATCGCCGGCGCCAATCACAAGCACCCGCTGCAAATTTCCCCCAGACCTTCTGATGCGAGCGAGAGTGACGCCAACGACCCAACGGGTGAGGCCCACGAGGACCGTGTCAACGGCAGCGAAGATTGCCACGAAGAGTCGAGAGTAGGTGAAGTCCGGTGGCCGGTAGAAGGTCAGGCCCGCCGTCAAGAGAACGGTCGCCAGGAGCACGGCGACCAACACCCGCATCGACTCGTCAAAACGCGAACGGATCCGTCTCCTCTGATATAACCCCTGAAAATAAAAAACCAGCGGGTACAACAGCACCACGACAGGCACGAGACGCATGTACATGTTGAATGGCGGCAAGCCCTTGGTGACCGGCTGGACCTGGACTTCGAATCGCAGCCAGTAGGCGATGACAACTGCCACGGCCGTAGCGAGGATGTCGCCTACCAGTTGCAGCAGGACCTGAATTTGCCGTCGGCGTTCAATCACCGCAGCGTCTCTCCGAAACCGAGACGATCGAGCAGGAATCCGAAGCGGGTTCGGAACTGCTCGCGCGAGAACAAATCGGCGCGACTGCGGAGTTGATTCGCGTCCCAGGCGCGACCGAGCACGCGGTCTGTGGCCTCGACCAGCGCATCAACAGACGACTCTTCGGCGAGCTCACCTTCGACACCGCCGCGAATAACGTCGGCGGTGCCGGAATGGGCAAGACCAACAACCGGGGTGCCGCAGGCCAGTGCCTCCACCGAGGCCATGCCGAAGTCCTCCACGTTGGGAACCAACAGGGCCGCCGCGCGCCGGTAGGCCTCCCGCAGCTCATCGCGCTCCAGCCAACCGAGGAAGCGGACATCGGCCCCTCCGAGGCGACGCAACGCCCGCATCCTCGGACCGGTGCCGACGATCTCCAGGGTTCGACCGAGCTTCCGAGCAACTGCAATCGCGTCCTCCACCCTCTTGTACGGAACCAAGGCGGCGACCGTCAAAAGATTGTCCCCACGTTCACCACCGGGGGTGAAGTACTCGGTCGCAACAGGAGGTGGAATGACCTCCGCGGTCCGGTTCCAGTAGTGCTTGATTCTCCATGCCACCAGACGCGAGTTCCCAACCAGACGGTCGACGCGGGCCGAGGACACCATGTCCCACTGACGAAGGCGCGCAAAGCGCATCTCCACAATCGGTCGCAATAATCTCGGGATCGAGTCGAGGTACTGGTTTCTCTGGTCCCACACATAGCGCATCGGGGTGTGGACGTAGCTCAAATGAAAGGCCCCGGGCGGAGGGATGACGCCCTTGGCGACCGCGTGTGAGGTCGAAATCACCAGATCAAAATCCTGAAAGGCGAATGACTCTGCGGCAGCCGGCATCAACGGCAGGAGGTAACGCCACCGCCGGCCACCAAAGGACAGTCCCTGCAACCACGAAGTCTCGATCGGATGTTCTTCAAGAAGCGGAGCAACACTGCCGGTACGGTGCACCAACGTATAGATGGGTGCCGATGGAAAGAGGCGCGCAATGTCATACAGGACCCACTCGCCACCGCGCATGCCGGTCAGCCAATCGTGCACCAGAGCAACCCGCACTTAAACCTCCCCGAGGGTCATTCGGTAGACAGCAACAGTTTCCTCCACCATGCGCTCCCAACTCAGGTTTTCGGCCCGCTTCCGCCCCGACTCGATCATCCGCCTTCGCAAAGGATCATCCACCAAAACCCGCTCGATGGCCTCCGCAACTTCATCCACCTCGAGCGGGTTGACCAACCTGGCGGTGCCGTCGCCGAGCTCGCGCATCGCACCGAGATTCGAGGTAATCACCGGCAGACCGGCGCACATCGCTTCGAGCACCGGCAAACCAAAACCCTCGTAGAGCGAAACGTGCAACAGCACCGCGGACACATGGTACAACGCGTACAGGTGGTTGCGGGGAACCCTCCCTAAAAAGCGCACCCGGCCCCCGAGACCAAGGCGCTCGGCCCGAACCGCGAGGCGACTTTCAGCATCGGTACCTCCCAGGAAAACCAGCTGACCCGGAACCCGGTGCTGACGCACCGCCAAATGATATGCGCGCAACACCATATCGAGATTCTTGTGAGGTTTGTCGTTGGCGACTACCAGGATGAGCGGTGAGCGCAGTCCGTAGTGAGCTTTGAGGTTCTCCAAATCATCTTTGCTCGGGCGTTGGGCAAGGCTCGGGTCGACGCCGTTTGCAACGACCACCAGCCGCTGGGGATCCGCGGCAAAGAGATTGATGAGGTCTCGTCGCGACGAGCGCGAAACGGTGATCACCCGCCGTGCGCGTCGGAGGGCAGACCCGATCATCAGCCGCAGATAAAGTCGTGCCAGGTGGGGCCGATTGCGCGGTGGGTAATAGAGCTGAATGAGATCGTGCACCGTCACGACCATCGGACGAGGGATGAGTTGTGGCGCCACGTAGTGGGGGAAATGGACCAGATCCACATTTTCACGCCACAGGGCTGCTGGGACCTGGACATGCTCGGCAATGCTATAACCGCGAGCCGAGGTCGTGATGACACGAGCCCTCGGAGCGAGCGAGGCGACCCGTTCCTCGTGTCCGGAACGAGCCAACACGGTCAGATGGACGTCTGTGCGCGCATCGAGGCCGCGCAAAAGAGCGCGCAAGTACGTACCGATGCCGAAGTCGGTCAGTTTCCGCCCATCCAGGGCCAGACGCAATGCCATGCCGCCATTGTAGCGTTGCTATCCAATGGGAAAAAACTAAATCGCCTCGTGCCCGAGCCCGAAACATCACACCTGCGGGCAGGAAATAACCGATACCGGACGCCTCGTCACGCCTCCCACTCTCAACGCTCGAATTGAACATCGCCAATACACTGATCCATTCGGGCACGGGCAGGGGCAGGGGCACGGGCTCGATCCAGAATGGGGCGCCCGCCTGGGAACGAAAAACTACCCAAGCTGGAATAGGTGTCATTATTGGATCTCACAAATCCCGCCGCTCGCTATACTCTTACCGATGCGAACAGCCCTCGTGATTCCATCCCTCGGTGCACCGCACCTCGAGTTCTGTCTCGACGCAGTTGCGGCGCTCGAGCCGGCGCCCGATGTGAAGGTCCTCGTGATGTCTGGAGGCGCGGTCGCACCGGCGCGGTCCGACATCTTCGACGTCTTTCACCATTCCGATCGGCTCGGCTACGCTGCGGCGATCAACGCCGGCATCTCCGTCCTGCCCGGGGATGTCGATTCGGTGGGCGTGCTGAATGATGATGCCCTGCCCGACCCTGGATGGTTCGGAGCTCTCGCCGACACCTTTGAGCGCGACACCGAGCTGGCTGCAGTTCAGGGCACTGTGGTGACCCGCGGCCAAACCTCGGTCGATGGTCGCGGCATCGCATTCGATCGCTGGGGACTGCCGGTACAAATTGACCGTGGACTGACTCTCGACGACGACCAGGGGGAGCGGCCGATCCTCTCAATCTCCGGCACCGCCGGTCTCTATCGCATCGACGCCTTGCGCCAGGCAGCCATGACTCAATCGGAAATTTTCGACTCTCGTTTCGACTGCTACCTCGAGGATCTTGACCTCGGGCTCCGCCTCTACCGGCTGGGCAAACGAGCCCTGTGGATCGGCGGCGCACGCACAGAGCATCTTGGATCTGCCTCCGGTCCCTCGCTGCGCTGGCGCCACCCGTGGTGGGTTCTCGCCAACCGGTGGCGGGCGCTCGCCGGCAATTTGAGCCCATCTGCCTTTGTCAGGGCACTACCTCGTTTGTTGCGTGGCGAGATCAGAGCCATTCGAACCCTTGGTCGCAGCAACTGGCGGGCACTGCCGGCTGCCGCTGCGGTCTCCGCCTCCTTTCCTCTGCTGGTGGCTCGCGGTTGGCAACGACTGACGCCCGGCCCTCGGCTCAACACGATTCCGGAAGGTCAACCATGAGGGTCCTGGTTCACACCGACGACCTGGTCGGGCCATCCATGGCCGGATCCGCTCTCCGAGCCTGGGAGCTCGCGCGGGTCCTTCTCGGTGCCGGCCACGAGGTTGTACTTTCAGCGGCAGCCGGGTCCTCGCATCCCGAGGGACACGGGCCACCAGTGGTTACAAAGCCACCGTGGCGATGGCCGGACGCAATTCTCTCTCCGCCGTGGTGCCTGCCCCCCCGAGCGTTTCTCGGCCATCAACTGCTGGTGATCGATGGGGTCACCCCGCTCCTCGCAGAACTCTCCGCCTGCCCTTCGACACCGGAAATCGTGCGCCGGCATCGCACCGCCGAAGCCAGACTCCCGCTTGTAGCCTCACGCGCTGACGCGATTCTCGTTGCCGGCGACCACCAGGCCGAATGGTGGTCGACCCATCTCGCGGGGCGAATTGAGGTGCCTCTGATCAGAGTTCCATTTGGCGTTCCGGAATTCGATCCACCGGCCGACATCGCCTCCATCGAAGGAGTTCCCGCCGGATGGTCGGTAGTCCTATGGTGGGGCGGCGTCTGGCCTTGGCTTGACCTCGACACACTGCTTGCCGCTCGTGCCCGCCTCGGCTCGGCCAACATCAGCGTCGTCGTCCCGACCGCTGAAAGGCCGGGCGGCAGCACCCGTCTGACGACCCGCGACCTCGAGGCCGCCGGCGCACGGCACGGCCTGCAACAACCTGATTTCGTGCCGCTCGAGCGTTGGATCCCCTACGCCGAGCGTTATCGTATTCTCAATCGAAGCGCCGTTCTCGCCGTCCTGCATCGTCCGGGCCCGGAGACCGCCCTCAGCTTTCGCACCCGCTCGCTTGACGGTGTATGGGCCGCAGTGCCCCTCCTCCTGAGCGAGGGCGGGGCCGCCTCGGACATCGCCACCTCGGAAGGGTGGGGAGCGGTCGTACCACCCGGCAACCCCAAGCTCGCTGCGGCGGCCCTCGACCTCCTGCTCGCTGATCGTTCACAGGAGCGCTGCCGCGCAGTGCTGACTGAAGCCCGTGACGACTGGCGGTGGTCGGTGGTCGCGCAACCGCTCGTGGACACCTTGCCAGAGCTCGGCCAGGATTCTCGCAGAAGCCTGCTGCCAGCCTCCCTGCGGGCTGCGGCAGTCCTCGCCGGACGATCGCCGAAAGTTGTGCCATGACTGGCATCATCCAGGCGGTCGTCGTGCGATGGCGGGGTGGCGACGAGGTGCGCCGCTGTCTGAGCTCAGTGCTTTCGAATGCAGGACCATTTCTCGCCCGCGTTGTCCTGGTGGACTCGGGATCAGGTGACGGCGGCGCCGAGCGCCTGGCCTCCGAATTCCCGGATATCGAAGTCATCGCGCTTGCTGACAATCGTGGTTTCGCGTATGCGGCTGACCGCGGCGCTGGAGAGGGCGAGGAACCGCTGCTTCTGCTCCTCAACCCGGATATTGAGGTCGAAGCGGGCGCAGTGGATTCGATGGTCGATCTCCTCAAAGACCGCCCTCGAGCCGCCGGCGTGGTGCCATTGCTGGAGGGCTTCGACGACGCCTCACAACACCGATGGCAACTTCGGCACCTTCCAGGCGCTGGACGACTCGCCTTCGGTCTGCCCGGTGCGCCGGCGTTTTCGACTCCGCCGCAAGCTCCCACAGCCGTTCCACAGCCGGCTGCCGCTGCGTGGTTGGTGCGACGCACGGTGTGGGAGACTCTGGGTGGCCTTGACCCCACTTTCGAGCCCGCGTGGTGGGAAGATGTGGACTTCTGCGCGCGCCTCCGCGATCGCCTTGGCGAACCCGGATTTCCTGCCGATGAGGGCTTCGTCGTCGAACCGGCCGCGCGTCTTCACCACGGTGGCGGATCGAGCGTCGCTGCCCTCGGCCGCGAGGCATTCTTTACCGCCTACTACACCAACCTCCTGCGCTACACCGCTCGACACCATCCTGGTCGGCTGGGCTTGATCCGAAAGGGCCTTCAATTCAGCCTGTCAGTGAGGATGTTCCTCCGTCCAGACCAAAAACAGGCGCTCCGTGCAGCGCTGAAGGCCACATCCCTCGATCGCGGTCGTTTGGAACTTTGATGAGAGAAAGAAAATAACGCAAAGACGCGAAGACGCTAAGGCGCAAAGAAACACATAACATAGGCTCCTCCCTGAGGCGCCGAATCTGTCCTTTCTGATATCACTGAGAGTTCGGCGCCAAATGACGGCATCGCCACTTTAAGATGATCTCTGCGTCTTTGCACCTTTGCGCCTTTGCGTTGGTGGGTTCGCGGAAGAGAGGCAGGGTTTGGCCGGAATCGGAACGGCAAGGATGTCAGTCTTCTCCGCCCTCTAACACCAGGCGGTCAAGAACCACGGCACCGTGGGGTGGAGAGTGCAGGGTGATGCTGAGGCGGTGGCGGCCTTCCCCCGGCGGCGGTGGCATCTGAAGGCTCTCGGTGGCGCGTTCGCCGCTCCAAGGAACCAGAAACGCCTCCTGTCCGTCCCACTCGAGTTCGAGCATTGCCGCCTTTTGAGCCGTTCCCAGAAGCCAACCCTCGAGCATGACTTCGGATCCCCCGCGCACGTTCAACGGCACCGTGACGCGATCGCCGTCATCGAGACGCCAGCCTCGCCGATGACTGTAGCGGGCAACCGTGCCGGCCCGTGGCACCGGACTTCCGCCACTTCTGCGAACCTGCGGCGCCTCTGCTTCGACGACAAGATCTGGGCGCAGGCCGAGAGTCAGCACCAGTGCTGCCGCCGCCACCAGCCACACAGCGATCCAACCACGTGCGAGAAGAACTCCTGCGCGGGCCCACCGTTTCGCTACCCACACCGCTAGCAGTACGAGGAGCAGTATCGTCACCGGCACCGCCAGGGTGGCGGTGTCGATGACTAAAAATGAGGGGAAGAAACAACGTCCATTGGCAGCAAATTGACGAGACACGGCGTCGGCCAGCCAAAATCCCCCGTCACCCGGATTGATTGACAGGTGGGGTCGTGTGACGAGAACCCACCAGGCGACAATCGAGGGCGGCAACAGCAACGGTAACAGCCGCCGCCACCTCGACGGGCGGGCAAGGACCAGGCCACCGGCGAGAGCGAAGGCGGGCAGCATCGGCACCAGATAGCGCGCCGGTGGCGCGCCGCCGCCATACCACTCCGTGGAGTGCAGCAGGGCCGCCACAGTGAGCCCACATCCGACAAGCATCGCTCGCTCTCCCGACCCGCCTCGCCGCCACAGCATGGCCATTCCGGCCAAGGCTGCGACAAGCAAGGGTGCGGTGAACGCGAGACCACCAGCGGCATCAAAGACGAGTCCGCCGACAACCCGTGCCGCGAGGCCCGGGTCGGTCGGAATGAGATGGTGGAGCCGGCGGTAGGGCCCGAAGGGGTGACCCATGGTCAACCAGCCGACAGCAAGGACAGCCCCCGACGCCAGCACCATGGCAAGCAAACCCCGAAGAGGTCGGCGCCGCAGCCACACCGTGGCGGCGATCGGCAGGGCCAGCAAGGCAAGTCGCGTCTTGACCGCCGCCGCGGCCACTGCGACAACGAGAGTCAGCCACCGACCACCCCCCGATCGGGCCGCTGATACCAGCAGCACTGCAACCGCCAGCGCGCCCGGCAACTCGGGCCAGATCTGGGTCGAAAAGGTAGACACCGGATAGGTCATTGCCAGCATCAACATCAGCCCACCGACCGAAGCCTCGTTCAGGCCGAGATCACGTGATCGCCTGGCGATGAAGACCGCCAGCGCAGCACCCATCAGCGCCAACAGAACAAGGGCACCGGACCGACCGGCCACCACATAGCCGGGAAGCAGGATCATGCCGAGGACCGGTGAATGGAAAAGCGGCCGCCCGGGTGCATAGAGCTGATTCTGGGGGTGGAGCTCGAGGTCGAGATCGTCGCCGATTTCGAGGTCCCGGTCACCGGCCAGTGATTCCATCACCACAAGATGAAAGGGCTCATCACCGTAGAGAGGCGGCGTCAGATGAGGGGTTGCGAGGGCCAACGGCACCAGCAACGCGGCGGCAGTCACGAACACCCTTCGCCGTACGAGCCAGGCCCGCGCCGCCGGCAGCCAGGCCGCAAGGAGGGCCGCCATGGCGAGATCGACCGCCAGCCGCTCGCCGAGGAGACGCAACGGTTCCACCGAGGACCTCGCTACCAGCGACCCGAGGACCAACAACAGCCAAGGCAGAATGCCGACGCTGGAAAGCCAGGTCCCCGAGGCGATCTCGATCACCGCAACCGCTGCCGCGGCCACCAGCAACCAGCGTGGCAACATCCAATCCCGTGGCGGTGTTGCACGCACCGCACCGATGGTCTCGACGCGCACCTTCACGCCAGCCGGGAGTTCAGGGTGCCGAAAGAGCGTCGGTCGTTCGCCTTCCGGAACCAAGAAATGACTTCGCATCGACCCTCGCCACCGCGTTCCGGCGCCCAGCCCGTGAGGCCGCCACACGGTCTTGTGAACCGACGAATCGGTGTTGATCACATGGTCGTTGCCGTCGAATCGCAGAACCGCCAGCGGTGCATCCATGGCTAGAGCTTCGTTGTTTTCGACATCGAGATCGACGACATATTCGCCCCCGGTGCCAGCCGACATCGTGAGCTCCCCGAGCTCGGGCGTGAGAACGAACGCGCGTTGCTCCGGCGCCGGGGCCCGAACAGGAACAAGGAACAGGGTTGCGGCGAGCCACACCGCTCCGGCCACGCCCGGACGCAACCGCGGTGTGACTGCCAGTGCTGCGACCACGATCACCCGCGCCAACCAACCGTGATCCGGGAAAATATTCGACAACCCCAGTCCCGGCCACGAAGCGAGGGCGGCGGCGAACAGTGCCGCAGCACCCAGCCCCGGCAACCATCCCAAAACCAGGTGGTTGCGATCGCGGAAGCTCCCGGTGACGCCAAGGGCCAGGCTCGCCACCACCAGCACACTGGCGGCCAGCGGCCAACTCTGCCAAGGAAGCACCGCTCCCAGTAGAACGGCGAGCTCAGCAGCCCGGCGGCCCCAGCGTCGAACCGCTAGCCATGGGAGGATTGCAGCGACCGCGATCGACAGCACTACTGAAAGAGATCCGAAACCGCTGAGCCCAAGACCCACCGCAGCTCGCGCAGCCAATCCCAACAGGGCCGCGAAAGCTGGAAGGCGGCGTTCCGGAACGCGATCCCAGGCCGTGGCGGCGGCCGCCCAAATCGCGAGAAGGAGCAGTGGTGGAACGACCATGTGGCGCATGGTGGTTCCGCCGACCATGGTCATTGCGAAGGCTGCCGGCACCAGCACTGCCTCTGCCATACGCCTGCGAGCCATGTGGGCCGCCCACCAACCGGAGGGTACAAAAGCCAGCGCCACCGACATTGACGCCAGAATCGCCTCGGGCCAAGGAATGACTGCAAGGCCAGCGAGAACCACCGCGAGGAAAGCAAAGGCGATGGGCGAAAACAGCGCGGTCAGCCGCATTCGCCTCTCCGTCCAAAATCTTCCAGCCTCATTGACATCTCAGTGAGTATACCGACCGGGCATCGTCTTCATCACAGGTTGCGTACGTCCCGGGTAGATGATTTACGCGTTAAACCGGGCACATGGTTTACACCGCGGATCATGAATAGATCCTACCTTCTCGCTCGTCGAAGCGTGCCAGGAGGACAGGTCCTAGGTAGACAGACCAGAGTCCCTCCAGGAGGGGCTCGAGCCCGATTCGCTCGTTGACAAGGACGCGGCTGACGAAGCGGCAAAGGTCCGAGCCTCCGTCCTTCTCGGCACATGGAACCACCTGAGTCCCTGGTTGGTGGAATGGAGCTGCCTCCAGCGCGGTCGGTCGATGGATCCGGACCAGGTGCCACAAGTGCCGACCGGCCGTACGCAACGCGGCAACGTCGTCAGGTGGCTCACAGCCGATCAGTCTGAGCTTGTCATGGTTCTTTCCGCCGCGCCGGGCACCCAGCCTCGCCCTGGCTTCGTGGCTGAAACCCGTTGGCTCGAGCCGGTGCGGAAGCAGCTGGCCCGCAATCCGCGTTTCCATCTCATCTCTCAAAAGGACTTTCCGGACGCTCGCTATCGATTGGAGAGTTTTCAATCGACTCGCACCGACGGAGAACCTGTGCCAAGATGACCCTGTGAGCGCGCATGACCTATACGCGGTGGTCATAGTCACCCATGACCACGCCGAGACCCTCGCCGCCTGTCTCGCGGCTGTGGAGGGTCTCGTACCAGCACCGGTGCGGGTGGTGGTGGTCGACAATGCCTCCGCCGATAGATCGGCTGGGATCGTTGAAGAACGAGCCGGCGGTCTGGCCACGACCATCATCCGCGAGGATCAGAACACCGGCTTTGCGGCAGCCTCGAACCGCGGAATCTCCGTCACCTCCGAGCCGTGGGTTCTGCTCCTCAACCCGGACTGCGCGCCGCGGCCGGATCTCGTTCAAAGGCTCCTCGACGCGGTCGCCAGCTCTCCGGAGGCGTCGCGCATCGGAGCCGTCAGCCCCAAGCTGTTGCGCGCCGAGGGGCCGGATATCGAGCCGCAGTCTGTCATCGATGCG
>JACXWA010000060.1 GCA_014764485.1 Candidatus Sulfomarinibacter kjeldsenii | reverse complement strand
GGCCAGCGCCACCTATAACCCGGTACCGATGGTCGCCGATGGCTCGACCCCCATCGCTGCCTCGTTGATGGATGCCTATGACTGGTTCATTGACATGCGTGAATCGGGTGGAAGGTGGGAGAACGATTCCGCCGAAGAGTGCCGCAAGTGGTACGTCGTGCTGATCACCGATGGCGCGGACACCTGCGCTACTCCCGGGACATTTGCCTGCGATCCGGGTCAGGCTGCCGAGAGCTTTGCCAGTCCGAGCCTCTCCGGCATCGATTCAGTCCCAATCTTCACCATCGGTTTCTCGGAGTCGTTGGCCTCGGCGCCGGCGCAGCTGAGCTGTATTTCCGACATCACCGGCGGCCAGTACTTCGGCGCCCGCAACGCTTCCGAGCTCAAAGACGCCCTTTATAACGTCATCACGCAGCTCAACACGGATGACGAACGCTCATTCGTTCCCTTCAAAGTCTCACCGCCGCCGTCTTCTGCAGGCGGAACGGCGAGCGCGCAGGACTTTCTCCTGGTCTATCCATACTTCATCCCCATGGGCGATTCTACGGTGTGGCAAGGCAACCTCTACGGCTTCAAGCTCGACGAGACCCAGCCGACAATACCGGCAAATGCAGATTGCGAAGTCGATGCCACCGCGCTCGTGGTCGAGGCGGTGAGCGGCGAAGTGTGGGACGCTGCGGCTCGGCTCGCCGACCAACTTGCCGTTGGATCTCCGACGCGCCACGTCTTCATGGCAAGCGACGGCTCCGGCAGCTGGGCTCGTCACGATCTGACGGAGACCCGGACCGATGCCACCCTCCGCCTCTACCTCCAAAACGTGATGAGCGTTCCCGGCGGCGTTACCGATCTCGAAACCCAGGAGGTCGTGAACTTCGTTCGCAACATCTGGGTAGATAACGACACTGCTGTGACCCCCGACCCGCGGCCGGAAGCGCGCCCAGCGGGCTCTCCCGTGCTTGGGGACAGCTATCATTCGCAGCCCTTGATTGTGAATCCCCCCAATCGCTCGATGTTCTTCTTCGACTACGGCTATGGCAACGCCAATGACTACCCTGGATTCATGGAAAAACAGGCCAAGCGGCGACGGGTGGTACTGGCCGGCGCCAATGACGGCTTGCTGCACGCGTTCGATGGCGGAATCTGGGATCGCAACCGGGCCGGCGCAGGTGAGGTCTATAACGAGCAGCACGACCTCGGTAACGGCCAGGAGCTCTTCACCTACCTGCCGCAGGCCGTCATGCCGCGACTCTACAACCTGACGTACGGCAAATCCCAGGACTATCTGGTCGACGGTCAGACAGTCGTCAGCGATGCCTTCATCGATTACGACGGCGACTCCGATCGGGAATGGCGCACCGTGGCCATTTCTACGATGCGCCGAGGCGGCCGCGGAATGGTGGCCCTCGACATCACACAGCCGGATCCGTTGAACGCGAGCGATGTGCCCGCAGTGTCTCGCTTTCCGGGATGCATCGACGGCACCACATCGGGATGCGACGGCGATTACCCGAAGGTGCTGTGGGAGTTCTCGGATACCCTTGACGCTGACCTGAACTCGCAATGGGACCTCGGTTGGACCTGGTCCAAACCAGCGATCGCCCGTATCGCGATCAACGACGACCCCAACCCCCCGGATGACGTCTTCGTCGCCTTCTTCGGCGGCGGTTGGGACCGCAGCCAGACCGATCAGACCGGGAACTTCATCTATGGGGTGAATGTGGAAACCGGCGCCATCGTATATAAACACAACCTCGGCGTTGCTGTGCCTGGGAGCCCGACTGCGCACGATTCCGACATCGACGGCTTCCACGACCGCATCTATTTTGCCGACTCTGACGGTGGCGTCCATCGGCTCCAATTCCCGAGCCCGGGAGACTCCGCCGCGACCGGCGCCGACGCCGGCACCCTGACCAGGATCTTCGACTTCCGCTCGACCTCCGCAGACGGAGGCTTTCCAGACCGGCAGCAGTTCTTCACCCGCCCGGTGATGGTGCCGGCCCTCTTTGGCGGCTCGGGCTATGTCTGGGCTCTGGCCCTCGGTACCGGCGACCGCGCCAACATCGATCGCTATGACAACATCACTAACCCGGTTGACCACTTCTTCTTCATGCTCGATAACGGTGACACCACCACCCGGGGCAAGGACAGTCTGGTGGCGATCGACATCGATGACCTGGCCGGCGACTTCGAATGCACGGCCGAGGACTCGCCCCTCGATCCCTCGGTAGGCAATTTTGGCTGGTACCTCAACCTGCGGGCCAACGAAAAGGTCATGTGGGACGCGACGGTGATCAACGGGCACGTTCTATTCCCGACCTTCGACCCGACGCCGAACGCGTCCGCCAGCCACAATGTGCCGAACGAGTGTGTCCCCGCAAGCACCGGGGGGGGTACGCCGACGCCAACTCCCAACGTGGACTTGACCGGTAACGACGTGATCTGCAACGCCGCCGGACTCGGTCGCGCCTACGATCTGTGGTTCGAGTGCGGACTCGGTGAATACAGCGAGAACGATGACATATATACTGGTGTCGAGACCTATACGATCGGAGGGACCACCTACGTGACCTTTACCGAGAGTTCATTCACAGAGGGCGAGACCGAGGAGTTCCCGAACGTCACCGGCCATGTGGTGACCAACTGGCGGCAGGACTGATCATGTCGCGGGTTGTACAGAGTTTCGTGTTGGTGCTGCTGATCGCCGGCACGGCGGCTGCGGTGGACGTCACCATGCGTGACGGCACCGTCATCACCGCCGAGAGCTACCGGCTGACCGGCTCTTACATCATGCTCAAGCTTGACGACGGCCGTCAGGTCGCGTACGACGTGGCGGATGTCGATCTCGATGCGCTGCGGGCGGCCGAGGCCGCTGCGGCAGGTCCGCAGAAAGAGAGCACCGGCGCCGATCAGAACGCCGGCACGCTCTCGGGTGGCCGCACCCTCAAGGACGCGGCGTTGGTTGGTGAGGACGAAGGCTCCGGCCCCAAGATCACCGATCGCGATGTCCGGCACGTCCGCGGCAGCGGCGTTCTTGGTGAGGGCGAGGAAGCCGAGGGCACAGCGAGTTCAGAAGGCGGTGTTCCGGCTGGCTTTGAACAGGGCGGAGGCGTAGTGCTCAACAGCATCCGCGTCAACCCCGCAGGTGAAGGCCAATGGACGATCGAAGGTGAGGTCATCAACCGTACCCCGAATACGGTCAATAACGTGCGCGTCCAGCTCGAGGCGGCTGCTGTCGGTGGTGACGAGCCGTGGCGAGGCGAAGTGGCAGTAACCAACACCCTCGGTCCGGATGAAACGGGTGCCTTTTCGCACAGCTTTGCCAGTCAAGCACCCGCAGGTCGGGCCCATCCCGACGTCAGGGCGAGCGTGATCTGGATGCGGATGGAGACGACTCGGACACCGGATTGGAGCCGGAATCAGAATTGGGGCGGTGGCCCGTCAGACCCCGGTAGCCTGCCTCTCCAGAGGGGCGGAGTCTCCGGCGCCGACGTGCGACCGACGCCCGTCGAATAGCGATGGCTGGGCTCAGCCGCCCGTTGGCAGTCGCTGCCACAGTGGCCGTCGCGATAATTGTCGTGGTTGGGCTGTGGCTGTGGCGCAGCGACAGTGCACCTGCCGCGCCCTCTGGACCCCAGCAGCTTGCCATACCCGAAGACTTTCGCTTTGAAAAAGCTCGCCTCGTGTCTCCTGACCTCAAGGTGGAGCTGACGGAGGTTTTTGGCACCGTCCACGATGAGTATATGGATTGGGCGTGCATCCTCGAGTGCCGAAACCCGGATGGCTGCCACGCCGACGTACAGTTGGTGGTCGATTACCGATCGTCAGGCGAGAAGAAGAAGCTCGTCCTCGGTGGCCGACTGGATGCAGATTCGGGCCAGATCATGCGGATCGGTCGGGCCCAGCGGCCGCCGGCCGCAGTGGATTCAATTGACCGTGTCACGTTGACGGTGATCGAATCGCGCCGCTCGGACTCTCCGAGGCCTACCGAAATCGAGTAGCGGTTCGACGTGCTCTCCGGCCAAGAAGAATGGGTGCACGGGTGCAGGTTTCACTTCGTCGTTCCCGATCCGCTTTGGCAGAACCCTTTACTCTGAACTCTTGACTCTTTACTCTTCTCTTCCGGGTTGGAGGAGGAAAATTGGCGCATCCATTCGAACAGGTGAAGAGCGAAGGTGGTGTTACGGAGTGGCGCCACGCGGGAAATGGACTGACCGTACTCACTGCGCCGACACCAGTGGCGCCTGTGGTTGCCTTCGGGATCGTCTATCGCGTCGGCTCGCGACACGAGCTGCCCGGCCACACTGGAGCGACCCATATCCTCGAGCATCTGATGTTCAAGGGAACCGAGAGATTCAACCGCGACAAGGGCACCGAAGCGGCGCGCGAGCTGCACCGGGTGGGCGCGTCGTTCAACGCCACCACCTGGCTCGACCGCACCAACTACTACGAGATCCTGCCGGCAGACCAGCTGCCGCTGGCAGTGGATATCGAGTCTGATCGGATGCGCGGCGCGCTGGTGCGCGATACCGATCTCGAAAGCGAGCGGATGGTGGTGCTCAACGAGCTCGACGCAGGAGAGAACGATAGCTTTGATCTGTTGATGAAGTCGTCCTTCGCTCTCGCATACCTCGAGCACCCCTACCGTCATCCGACGATCGGCTGGCGCAACGACGTCGAGCGGATGAGTGGGGACGTACTTCGGGGCTTCTACGACACCTACTATCACCCCGACAACGCTACGGTGATCGTGGTCGGTGATATCGATGATGCGGCCGCGCTCGACCATGTGGAGCGCGGCTTCGGCAGCATCGAGCAAGCGCCGGGACCGGCGCCAGGAGTGACGATTCGGGAACCGGAGCAACGAGGTGAGAGACGCTTTGACATCCACCGTGCAGGCGAGCTCGGAAATATCGCTCTCAGCTGGCACATCCCCCAGGGCCTGCACGAAGATCTTCCAGCGTTGTCGACCCTGACCCAGATTCTTGGCGATGGCGTCACATCGCGCCTGTATCAGCGGTTGGTCGAGACCAATCGCTGCCTCGGCGTTCACGCCTTTGCGATGGAACTCCACGATCCTGGGCTGTTTCAGGTCTTCGCCGCCGTCTCTCCCGGGGTCAGCCATCGGGAAGTTGAGGATGCAATCCGGGCTGAGGTTGCCGGGCTTGTAAAGACGTTGCCCGATAAAGACGAAATGGCGAGGGCGCTCGCCCAGACCCGGACTGATCTCGCATTTCACCACGAGTCGCCGGGCCAGATCCTGGGTGGTCTCACCGAGGCGGTGGCGATGGGCGATTGGAGGCGTTTCGTGCGAGAGCTCGAGCTGGTGCAGTCTGTTGGCGTTGAGGATCTGCAGCGGGTTGCCGAAAGCTATCTCTCGGACCACAACCTCACGGTTGGCTGGTTCGTGCCCGAGAATGGGGCCGCATGATGGAGCCTGGAGCCGCATTTTCCGATCGTGTAAGCAGCTTTCGATTGCAGGGTGGGGCCCGCCTCGCAGTGCTTTCCAACCCCCACGCACCAACCGTGACAGTCGCCGGCACATTGTTAGCCGGTCCGGCGTGGGCGAAGAACGGCCGCTTTGCAGTGCCGGGTATGGTCGCCGCCATGCTCGACCGTGGCACGATCGACCACAGCCGGATCGAACTTGCCCGCGAGCTCGAGGACCACGGTCTGCAGCTGGTGGTACGCGCCTCCGCGAGCACCCCCACCATTGTTTCCTTTTCAGCCCAGGGCCTGGCCGAGGAGCTGCCGCGACTGGTGAGGCTGCTGACCGAGGTTTTGCGGCGCCCCAGTTTTCCGGTTGGGGAGCTCGATAAGCTCCGTGAACAGGTTCTAGGGAGCCTCGTTCGCGAGCGTGAGGAGACCTCCGCGCGTGCCTTCGCGGCCCTCACTCGAGGCCTATTTCCTGAAGGCCATCCGCTGCACCGGCGGCCGATCGAGGTTCGGGAGAAAGAAATGAGGTCGCTGACGTGTGATGAGCTGGCCGATTTCCATACGGCAGTCTATGGTCCCGCGACAATCGCGTTTGCGGTAGTTGGAGATGTCGAGGCCGGAAACGTGGCAACACTCGTCGAAGATGAACTGGCGGAATGGGTTGGCGCCGAGCAGGCGGTGTTGACGAGGGATGAAGATCTCTCGACCGAATCGCCGGAGGAGCGGATTCAGATTGCGGATCGACCCAACATCGATGTTTTTCTCGGCCACCGCGGGCGACTTCTCCGGGGTGATGCCGACTACCCGGCATCGGTGCTCGCCAACTCCTGTCTGGGCCAGTCCACCCTGACCTCGCGCCTCGGAGTGGCGGTACGTGACGGTGCCGGTCTGACCTACGGGATTTACAGCCGGTTTTTCGGTACCCTCCACGTCGCCGGCCCCTGGGCGACAGTGCTTGGTGTTTCCGCCGACAATCTTGATCGTGCAGTGGAGCTGAGCCTCGAGGTCATCGCGAGGTACGTCGACGAGGGTCCAACCGAGGAAGAGCTGGCGGACGAGCGGTCGGCCCTCGCAGGCGCCTATCGCGTTGGTCTTGCCACCAACTCGGGCATCGCCCGCGAGCTGGTGACGGCTCTCACTGCAGATGAGCCCATCGAACGCCTCGACAGCTTCCCGGAGCAACTGCTTGCAGTCGAACGCGACCAGGTCGTCGAGGCCATTCGCACCCACTTCCATCCGGATCAGATCCTCGTCACCGCGGCTGGTGACTTCGAAGGCTGAGATTTCACCACCAAGACACCAAGACACCAAGACACCAAGAAGATCACAGTGACTCTGAGAACAGACAGGCGGCCCGGAACTGCCCACAGATCACACAGATGAACACAGATCCGCATGCCCGGAGAAACCGCAGATAACGCAGATAACGTAGATCCCCCCGCCCACCCGACAACGCAAAGGGGCGGTGACTGAGTCGGTAGAGCGCTTCCATTTTTTCCCGGCAGAACGACAGGCGATCCGGAATCGCCTGTCGCCGGTGAGAAGCCCGTCAGCTCCGAACGCGAGCGTTAGTAGCTGCCGGTCGTCTCACCGGCCGCCGTGCCAGGGGCACGTCGGTTCTGCCTCGGGACGTGTCTCTTCCAACAATTGAGTGGAGAAGAGAGGTGGCGAGGCTCGCGCTCCCTGAGCGCAAGCCGTTGGGTC
>JACXWA010000038.1 GCA_014764485.1 Candidatus Sulfomarinibacter kjeldsenii | reverse complement strand
CGGTTCTTGCTGAAGGCCGCCTTGTTTGCGGTCTGGTAGGTGAAGCGCACCGTCTGAGAGGCACTGTTCTGGTTGCTGACCATCACATCAGAGCGCCAGGAAGTACCGCCTACACCGTCAGAATGTACGACCACAGGTACAGTCACCTTGGATGGCTCCGTCGGGCCGGCTGTCGGTGTCGGGGGCCGTGTAGTCGGAGTAGGGGGTGGTGTGGTTGGAGTCCGGGTCGGTGTGTTCGTCGGACCACCTGAGGTCGGAGTTGGGGTTCGGGTGAAGGTCGGGGTCCTTGTCCGAGTCGGGGTGTTGGTCGATCCACCCGGTGTCCAGGTCGGTGTTGGTGTATTCGTCGAGGCCGCCACCGGATAGGCATACTGGGCACAAGTGCTGTCGGTAGAGTTGTGATCGTGACAGCACCAGGCATACATATTTGCGCTGCTGTCACTCACGTGATCAAAGCCAAGGCCATGACCGATCTCGTGGGAAATCATCCGCTCGTAACCCGTGGATCCGAGGCAGCCAGATCCGTTATTCAAGACTACAAACAGGGAAGATGCGGTGGTCCAACTCGTGCCGTCGTGAGTGTGGGAGCCTCCAAACCAAGGCCCACCGAAGCCAAGAGTCCCGCTGCAGCCGCTGAGATCGGCGATGTCGTCGCACGGGTCGTCAAAGACAACGACGTTTGTGCCGCTCGGTGGATAATCGTCGAGTTCGCCGGATTTGCACGACGAAAATGTGAAACTGCTGGGTTCGGAGTAGCGCAAGTTGAGGCTCGTCGGGTCGACATCGTCGTTCCAACGGCTGATGGCGCCACTCACCTCGGAGAAACCGCCTTCGGAAACCGATGGATCACCGCCTGAGGTGGCAGAGATATTCACCCGGCCGCCAGAGTCAAATGTCTTCCAGCGAATATTTCTTCCAGAGCTGTTCATAAAACTGCACTCGCCCGGCACCGACTTGGCGACCGCGGCGGCTTCCTCGAGCTTCACCATCGGCGGTGACCAACTCCAGCCGAAGTTCCCGTCGAGGCTGCGTTCGATCGCCTCGAGAAAGAGGACCTCGTCGACTGGTCCTGGAACAAGCGGTACCGCCTTCTCGAACGGGCTCACCCGGCTCAGCTGTGTTGCTTCGTCGAGTGGCACGAGGACGATTGAACCATCCTTGGCGACCTCGCGCCGTAACACACTGTCGGCCATGAGTCGGGGCTGCCAACGTCCTCGCGGATTCTGGTCAGCGAAGAAGAGGTAGACCTCTCCCACCTCGAGGTGTGGAACACCAGAAACGGCCCAGCCAACACCGTCCTTGAAACCACCCGGAACGATCGATTCAATCACCTCGCCCGGCGTGATCGATCCCTTGACGACCGAGACAACCTCGAGCTCCGTAGAGGTCGCGATGTAGTTCGATCTCGCCAAGACCCGGCTTTCCCCCGCTCTGGCAAGGAATACGGCGTGGCTGTCCAATGCCAGCTCACCCGGATCGGCCGCCGGAACAATGGTCGTTGCTCCTGAAAACCCTGCCGAGAGGATCAACAACAGCAACAATATGGGCCATTGGGCGTGCCTTCTCATACCTTCCAGTATCCGTTTATACGGGTCGAGCATCAATACGCGACCCGTGAGAAGCATCACTTTCCGGGCCCTTTTAACAAAGCTTTTAACAATTTAATGACGCATTGTCATTCCCAATGCGCAAATCTCACTAACTATCTGATGAAGCTGCAGATCTGCACAATTTGCAGGCTAAGTGCTGAAACTGGGCGGTTCCGCGGGTTCCCGCCCGTAGGCTTCGACCATTTCCCACAGCCTCGCCTGGATGCCTTCTCCCAACATCCGGGGGGTGATCCGGAAACGCCAGTTGCCCTCGCCCACTGCTGGAACGTTCATTCGGCAGTCGGCGCCGAGGCCAACGAGATCCTGGTGCGGCACGATGGCGGTGTCGGCGACCGAGGCCAGGGCGAGGCGGATCAGGTCCCAATGGACCTCTTGCCCTGAACTCCCAGCGTACCGCTGTACCAGGTCCTTCTCCTCGTCGGATGCGTCCTCGAGATACCAACCGACCGTGGTGTTGTTGTCGTGAGTGCCGGTGTAGATCACCATGTTGCGATCAAGCGCGTAAGGGATGAAGGTCGACCGCGGCTGGGGCGAGAAGGCGAAATGGAGGATTGCCATGCCCGGGATCCCGAGCTCCTTGCGAAGTTCCACCACATCGGGCGTGATCTCGCCGAGATCCTCGGCCACCAACGGAAGACCGCCGAGAGCCGAGCGCACTGCGTCAAAGAAGGGCCGTCCGGGTCCCGGTTGCCAACGGCCATGGACCGCGGTTTCGGCGTCTGCGGGCACCTCCCAGTAGGAGGCAAAGCCACGGAAATGATCGAGGCGCACCAGGTCCACCAGCTCCAGGGTGTGGCGGAGGCGCGCGATCCACCACGAAAAGCCGTCTGCCTCCATTTGCTCCCAGTTGTAGAGAGGATTGCCCCACAACTGACCGGTCTCCGAAAAGTAGTCGGGAGGCACGCCGGCCACCACCTTCGGACGGCGCTCGTCGTCGAGCAGAAAGAGCTCGGGATGGGCCCAAACCTCCGCCGAGTCGCCGGCGACAAAGATTGGCACATCACCAAAGATCCCGACACCCATCTCGCGCGCCCAATCGCGCAACGCAGTCCACTGCCGGAAGAAGAGGAACTGGCAGAACTCGACGAAGTCGACCTCCTGCCGATGCTCCTGCATCCACCCGATCAGGGCCTGTGGCTCTCCCATCGCCAACGGGTGCGGCCACTCATACCAAGGCGCTCCACCAAAGCTGTCGCGAATCGCCCGGAAAAGAGCGTAGTCGCCCAGCCAAAGACGGTGCTGGTCGCGAAAGGCGGCGAGCTGGCCGACCAGTTTTGGTGGTTGGGAATCCAGAAATTGGAGGTAGGCGCGCCGCAGGAGGCCAATTTTGAACGGTTTGACCTGGTCGTACTCGACCCACTCGGTTGGAAGCTCCGGCACCTGGGCCACCTCGGCATCGGAGAGGAGGCCATCCTCGACCAGCAAATCGGGGCTGATGAGGAGCTCGTTACCGGCAAAGGTAGAAATCGCGGAATAGGGTGAGTCTCCGGGCCCGGGCGGGTGCAGCGGCAGGATCTGCCACCACGTTGCGCCCGCTCCCGCCAGCCACTCCACGTATGCCGCGGCCGTCGGTCCGAAATCACCGATTCCGAAGCGGGAAGGCAGCGAGGTCGGATGGAGGATGACTCCGGCGGTTCGATTTGGCTTCATTGAAACCCATGGTAACGCATTGACGATTTCGAATTTCGGATTTCGAATTTCGGATTTTCAATCCCTTCAACCGCTGGTCCCCGAGGGCGAGATGGGAATTGAGAACTTACGACTGATTGTTGAGAGTTCTGACACACGGGACAGGCGGCGGCATTCCGAATTCCGAATTCCGAATTCCGAACTCTGATCTTTGTGCTACCGTTTTCTTTGCTGCGCAAAGACCGACTCATGCGCACAAGGGGATTCATGCTTCCTGAAGTCCATCTGAAACAGCCGACGGCCGAAGAGTTTCGCGACCGATTTCTCTACTATCTCCGCTACACCTGCGGTCTCGAACTGCGCCATGCCCGCCCAGCCGACCACCTGGTCGCTCTCGGGCGTGCGGTCCGTGAGTCGACCATCGACCGTGAAATCCTCACCCGGCGCACATACGACGAGGTACGACCGAAGATGGTCCACTACCTGTCGATGGAGTACCTCCTCGGCCGGTTGATGAGCAACAACCTCATGGCCACCGGCCTGCTCGGCACCGCTCGCGAGGCGATGCAGATGCTCGGCCTCAACCTCGACACCATCGTCGAAGAGGAGCCGGACCCCGGTCTCGGCAACGGCGGTCTCGGCCGGCTGGCAGCGTGCTTCCTCGATTCGTTGGCGACCCTCGACTACCCCGCCTACGGTCACGGCCTGCGCTACGACTACGGGATGTTCCGCCAGGACTTCGAAAACGGCTGGCAGGTCGAACACGCCGACACCTGGCTCGAGGAAGGATTCCCGTGGGAGGTCGTTCGGAATGACCGCACGGTCCCGGTTCGGTTTGGCGGACGTGTTGAATGGGTTCAGGGTAAGAAGAGCGGCAAGCACCGGCCGACGTGGACGGGCTGGCGTGAGGCGTTTGGCGTTCCGTACGACGTCCTGGTCGCGGGCTACGGCACCAACACCGTCACCCCATTGCGGCTTTGGGATGCGCGCGCAGCCTCCGAGTTCGATTTCCACATTTTCTCGCGAGGCGGTTACACCCAGGCCGTTGAAGAGCGTGAACGCGTCGAGGCGGTGACTCGGGTCCTCTACCCAGCTGACGACATCGAAGCCGGACGCAGGCTTCGCCTCGCACAGGAGTATTTCCTGGTCGCTTGTTCGGTGCGGGACGCGATGGACCGCTTCCGTCAACGCCATGGAGAGGTCTGGGAGATGCTCCCGGACAAGGTGTCCTTCCAGCTCAACGACACCCACCCCGCACTGACCATCGCGGAGCTGATGCGCTTTCTCCTGGACGAAGCGGGTCTCAGCTGGTCCCCGGCCTGGGAACTGACCAGGGCGACCTGCTCCTACACGAACCACACCCTGTTGCCGGAAGCGTTGGAAACCTGGCCGGTATCGATGATGGAGCCATTCATCCCGCGCCACCTCCAGATCATTTACGAGATCAACCGCCGCTTCATGGATTCCGTCAAGACGAAATTCTCCGACCGGCCCGAGGCGTTGCGCAGGATATCGATCCTCCAGGAGGACGGCGACAAGAAACTGCGCATGGCCAACCTCGCCATCATCGGCAGCCACCGCGTCAACGGCGTCGCCAAGCTCCACACCGAGATCTTGCGGACCCGGGTCGTCAAGGATTTCGCCGATCTGTGGCCGGAGAAGTTCCTCCCCATCACCAACGGGGTAACGCCACGCCGCTGGTTGCTCGCATGTAATCCCCGTCTGGCAACCTTGATCTCCGACCGCATCGGCGACACCTGGCCGCGCGATCTCGACCGGCTGCAGGAGCTCGAGGCGTACGCCGACGATCACGGGTTCCAGGACGAGTTCCTGGCCATCAAGACCGCCAACAAGAGGGACCTGTCGACGACCGTCCACGAGCTGTGCCGGGTCCGTCTCGATCCCTCATCGATGTACGACGTCCAGATCAAGCGTCTGCACGAATACAAGCGCCAGCTCCTCAACATCATGCACGTCATCCATCTTCACCGTCTGATCAAGGCCGATCCGACCCGCGAAATGCTGCCGCGAAGCTTCATCTTCGGTGCCAAAGCAGCGCCCTCGTACCACATGGCAAAGCTCATCATCCGCCTGGTCAACGGCGTCGCCGAGGTGGTCAACAACGACCGCGAGGTGGATGGCCGCATTCAGGTCGTTTTCGTACCCGACTACCGGGTCACTCTGGCTGAAAAAATCATCCCCGCCGCCGACCTGTCCGAGCAGATTTCCACCGCCGGCATGGAAGCGTCGGGCACCGGCAACATGAAGCTCGCACTCAACGGCGCACTCACCATCGGCACCCTGGACGGCGCAAATATCGAGATCGGGGAACGGGTCGGTGACGACAATATCTTCATCTTCGGCCTCACCGCTGACGAGGTGGAATCCCGCCTCGCCACCGGTTCTCACCGCCCGTGGAAGCTCTACGAAGCGGACCCCGACCTTGCGGGGGTGATGGACGATCTGCGCGACGGCGTCTATGCCGGATCGGATGCACGGCCGCTGCGCGATATCTGGTCGGCGCTGATGGAGCACGGCGACCGCTACATGGTGTTGGCCGACTTCGCTTCGTACATCGAAGCCCATGAGCGTGCCGCCGCCCTCTTCCAGGACACTCGTGCCTGGACGGCCGCAGCAATCCGCAACGTCGCCGCGATGGGCTACTTCTCCTCCGACCGGGCCATCAAGGAATACGCGGAGAAGGTGTGGAATCTGCAGCCGGTCGAGGTGAAGGAAACGGGTTGAGTCGTCTCTCCAGTGTCATCTCGAGCGAGCGGAGCCCCCTCACTCTGTCCTCCCGCGCAAACTCCCCTTAGCGTGTCATTCCGACCGAGCGAGCGGAGCGAGTGAGCGGAGGAATCTATGGGAAATTCTGGGTCCCACTCCACAGATCCCTCCACTCGGACCCTTTGGGTCCTCGGTCGGGATGACAAGGTGAAGGTCGCTTTGCTCACTCGGTCGGGATGACAAGATGAAGGTCGCTTTGCTCACTCGGTCGGGATGACAATTGCGGAGTTTGTCTCGGTCGGGATGACATCACGACAGAGCTGCTGAAGTTAGCCCATCGTCACGTCAAGCCACACACCAAAACTCCCGCCCTTCTCTGAGACCGATACCCCTGAGCTGCTCCCGGATCAGGGCTCGTGCACCGCGCGAGCCAACCGCCGCCAAAACGACCGTGTCCTTGTCAATCAACGACGGCAGCTGGTCGAAATCAATGATTGGTTTGCCCCTCAAGGTACCGCCTATTTTTTCGGGGTCGATATCCACAAAGGCCTCGACCTGCGCGCGGTCGCGCAACAGGTGCTTCGAAATGCGCCGCCCGGTCTGGCCTGCGCCCCAGATCACCACCCGCTGTCCATCGGCGAGAGGGCCGCTGAGCAGGTACTTTGCCTTGCAGCGAAGGAAATTCTCCACGGAGTAGCGACTGTCCACCCGAGTCAGCCGCTCGGCGTGTTCACGCCAGAAATAAAGATATTTCTCGACCTTGGTCATGGTCACACCGGCCTCGAACAGGCGGAGCCAGAAGTCAAAGTCCTCGGCCCAGGTTTCATCCCGATACCCTCCAGCGCTTTGATAGACCTCGCGCCGGACCATCGCCGACGGGTGTGGCACCGGCGACTCGACAAAGCGCTGACAGGAGATCTGCTCCGGCGTCAACAGCGAATTGAGCCACTCCTCGTAGACTCGATAGCCCTCTCCCACTCCATGCCAGGGGAAGTGCCGGACCATGCTCGAAACCACGCCAACCCACGGCAGCTCCTCGAACTCGGCCAATTGCAGCTCGAAGCGTTTCGGGTGGCTGATGTCGTCGGCATCCATTCGCGCCACGAACGGAGCCTTGCACAGCTCGAGACCGGTGTTGAGGGTTTCGACCAGACCTGAATGGGATCGGTGCACGACCTTCACACGATCGTCTTGGGCAGCCCAATCATCGAGTACTTTCGCCGAGCCGTCGGTCGACCCGTCGTCCACCGCGACGACCTCGTATTCCTCGACCGTCTGGCGCCCCAGACTCGCGACGCAGTCCTGCAGATACGGACCGGGATCGCGGACAGGCAGGAGAACGGAAACCAGCGGCTCTGACAT
>JACXWA010000037.1 GCA_014764485.1 Candidatus Sulfomarinibacter kjeldsenii | reverse complement strand
TTTGACATCTTGTCGGACGAATCGATCCGCACTGCCGCCAAGGACTTTTCCGCCTGGCCGACCTTTCCGCAGATTTATCTCAAGGGTGAGTTCATCGGCGGCAACGACATCTTGACGGAGATGCACGACGCGGGAGAGCTTCAGGAAATTGCGAGTGGGAGCGGCGCATGACGGAGGCGGCGGCTCTCGATGCAAGTGGCTTGGTCACGATCACAGACAAGGCGAAAGGCGAGATTCGCGCGATCTTCGAGCGCCAAGAGACGGTCGGCGATGTGGGATTGCGGTTGGGGGTCATCGGAGGTGGTTGCTCCGGCCTCTCCTACCAGATGGAGTTCTCGGAACGCCGACCCGATGACTCGGTGATCGAGTGCGGAGAATTCAAAGTCCTCCTCGATCCAAAATCGACGATCTACCTCAAAGGGATCACCCTCGATTTCCAGGACGGGCTCCAGGGCAAGGGCTTTGTCTTCGGCAACCCCAACGCCACCAACACCTGCGGTTGCGGTGAGTCGTTCAGCGTCTGAATCGCTGCTTTTCGGTGGCGCACGGGCGTCGCTGACGGGATGGGCCCTGGTGGTGGCGGAGGGGCGCGATGCTGTGCGCTTCCTCCACAGCCAGCTGACCTCGGACGTCCAGGGTCTTGGTCCGGAGGAATCTCAGCCGACCGCGCTCCTCGACCGAGGCGGACGGCTCCAGGCATTCGGTTTCCTGTACAGACGCACAGACCGGGTCGAGATCCTGCTTCCGACCGAGATCGCTGCCGCTACCGTGCGACGGCTCGCAGATAACGTCATCTCCGACGACGTCACGCTGACCATCGTTGACACTCCACGGCTCCATTTGGCTCTGGGGGCCGAAGCGGTGCGCCGTGTGGCTGAGGACGGCGACGAGAGCCGTTTCCCGATTGCGATCTATGGCAGTCGGGGGTTCGTCACCTGGGGTGACGGTGATCTCGATTTGCCGATCATTGGAGGAGACCAGCTCGAACCGCGGAGGGTACTCACAGGACTTCCGCGCTGGGGTGACGAGGTGACCGAAGGCGTCTTGATCCATGAGACAGCACTCATCGATACCGCAGTATCGAAGGACAAGGGGTGCTATCTCGGCCAGGAAACAGTGGCCAAGGTGATGAGCGGTCGCGGAGCAGCGCGGGCGCCAATGCTCCTCGAGGTCATCTCCGGTGATCCGATCGGTAGCGAGTTGGTCGGCAAATATTTTGCCAGTGATGTAGCGAAAAAGAGCGGCACGGTATTGTCGTCCACCCGCTGGGAGGACAGGGACTTTCTGCAAGCGATGCTCGTTCGCGAATTGCGTGTCCAAGACCGAGAGATCGAGTGCCGTTTCGAAGATGGACCTAAGCTGACGGTGCGGGTCCACTCGCTGCCGTTCCTCAGTTCTCCGCAGCTGGAGGCATGGGCGCGCCGGATCGAGTTGCAAGCGGTCAAAGAGTTCGCGGCGGATCGTGAGGAAGAGGCAATCGAGCTTTACGAACGGGCGATCGCGGTCTGCCCGTCGTATGCGGATGCCTACGAAGCGTTGGGTGTGATCCTCGGTCGACACGGGCGCTACGAGGAAGCCATCGAGTTGATGCAGCGGCTGCTCGAGGTCGACCCATTGTCGGTGATGGCCCATACGAATCTCTCGCTCTACTACAACCAGCAGGGCCGGATCGAGGATGCCGAACGCGAAGCGGCCGAGGCCATGCGCGCGAAAATGCGGTGCGAACGGGACGAGAAGGAACTGGCCGAGGCCGCACAGGATCAGACGGCGTCGGCGATTGCCGACCGGGAACGGCGCGCAGCGATGTTCCGCCAGGTCCTCGATCTCGACCCTGACGACGCGCTCGGCAACTTCGGGCTCGGCGAGCTGCTGGTGGAGGAGGGGAGGTTTGCCGAAGCCATCACCCACCTCGAGCGTGCCCTCATGGCTGACCCTCGATATTCCGCAGCGCTGCTTGCCCTTGGGAGGGCCCACGAGGGCGCCGAAGATCTGTCGTCGGCGCGCGAAACCTACCGTCGCGGCGTGGATGTTGCCGCTGCCAGGGGTGACCTCGCGACGGCAAACAAGATGCAGGAGCGGTTGGCTGTGTTGGACGCCGCAACAACTCTCGAGTGACGAAACAACCGCGTCCGAGTCCGCGCCCGCGTCCGTGCCCGACTATCGCTCTACTCTGACCATCCACGTCCCATCGGGAGTTACCCGCGTCAATTCACACCGCTGCCCATCTTCCAGGTCAACCCACAAACGGTGCCTCACCGGTTCTCCGGCCTCGACGCTCGTGATAAATGCTCTATCGAGAAATTCGACGATCTCCAGCCTCTCGCCACCAATGATCACCGCGACTGGTTTTTCTTCGCCCCGACTCTCACTTCGGCACTCGACTTGAGCGATTGTGGATACGAGATTTCCAGTCATTGCTGCTCACCCATACAGATTCGGACTCGGACTCGGACTCGGATGCGGACTCGGACTCGGGCTACTCCGACTTCTCAACCCAGACCTTTAATATCTCCAGGGTCGCCAACACCGCGGCGCCCATCCATTCCAGCGACACCCACTCGCGGACCGAGTGGAAGTTCTGGCCGCCGGCCCAGACGTTTGGGGTCAACAGACCCATGTAGGAAAGCCGCGCGCCATCGGTTCCGCCGCGGATCGCCTGCCGGATCGGCGTCACTCCGAGGCGCTCCACTGCTTCGAGGGCGTAATCGAGAACCTTGGGGTCCTCGCGGATCTTGTAGGACATGTTGCGGTAGGACTCATCGAACTCCACCGATATCTTGGCCTTCGGGAAACGCTCCCCGACCTTTGCGATCACCTCCTTGAGGTGGTCTTCGCGCTCGTTCAGTTTCTCGACCGAAAAGGCGCGCACCAGGACCTTGAGGTCGACCTTGGTGACGTCGCCCGAGGCGATGTAGGGGTGGAGATAGGGCTCGCGCTTCTCCGTTGTCTCCGGCAGCCAGCGTTCGTCAATAGCCTCGATGATCGCCGCCGTCACCCGCAGGGCGTTGACCAGCTTGTCCTTGGCGTAGCCGGGGTGGACATCGTGGCCGACGACGGTGACGTTGGCGGTATCGGCCGAGAACGTCTCGTCCTCGATCTCGCCGAGGTCCGAGCCGTCGAGGGTGTAGGCATAGTCGGCGCCAAAGGCCTCGACATCGAAGTGTTCGGTGCCCCGCCCAACTTCTTCGTCGGTTGTGAAGGCGATCCGGATCGGGCCATGCTCGAATTCCGGGTGGTCCTTGAGCCACGCAATGGCCGTCATGATCTCCGCAACTCCGGCCTTGTCATCGGCCCCGAGGAGAGTCGAACCGTCGGTGTGGATGACGGTGTGGCCAACGCATTTCGCGAGGTTGGGGTTTTCCTCAGTCTTGAGGACCTGCTCGTCGTTGAGCCGGATGTCGTCGCCCTTGTAGGACTCGATGATCTGCGGTTTGACATCCTTGCCCGAGGTGCCGAAGTAGGTGTCGACATGGGCGATCAGGCCGATGGTCGGTACCTTGCCGGCGGCGGGGTGGTCGCCCGGGAGGTTTTCGGGGACGGTCGCGAAGACGTAGCCCCACTCGTTCATCTCGGCGTCCTCGCAGCCGAGTTCTTTGAGCTCTTCCGCGAGCATCCGCGACAGGTCCTTTTGCTTCTCGGTCGTCGGGCTCGACTCCGAGGCCTCGTCGGACCCCGTGTCCACCTTGACGTAACGAAGGAAGCGGTCCATGAGTGGTTGACGGTATTGAGGGTCGAGGGTTGCGGTCACAGGGCACCTCCTGATCATTTTGAAGTGAAGAGTCTAACTGAATTTTTCGAAGCTGACAGACCAGCGGATCTAAGAAGGCCGCGGCGGCAGCCTGCCCATACGGTAGGTGATGCCGACGAGGCCAAAAATGCCCCTCTGTTGGTCGACGATCGGGCTGTCGAGGATCTCGTTGTCGAGCCTTTGGATTCGAATGAGGCCCACCACCCGGAGCCGCACGGTGACGAAGAAATAGCCGAGGAGCGAGCTGCGGAAATTGATCACGGAATGGCCTTCCCAGGGTGGCCGCCCAGGGCGAGCTTCCTCCGGAGTGACGCCGTAGTAGTAGTCGACGAAGTTGCTGCTCTGCCAGACGACTCCGATCGACGGCGTGAAGCCCCACTGGTATCGATTGAAGGCAAACATGCGCGAAAAATCAGTAGACGCCTGTTGGCCATAGGACCGGCCCAGAAGATCGGTGTAGGCGGCTGTGCTCAATCGATACTTGCCTGGCTTCCAATCGAAGACGAATCCGCCTTCGAGGGTGGACCTGCGCTTGTTCATCCCTTCCAGAAAATCTGAGTCTTCGGGATCGAGGCCGTTGAAGACGATGCCTGCCCGGGCATCGAGACTGAACTTCCCGGTGTTGAAAAAGTGGTACCCCGCCTGGATCCCCTGTACGTAGAGCTTCTTGTAGGTAACCTCGATGAGAGGGGCAATGATCTGTGAGTTCTCCGCTCCGACGTATGGGCGCGGCGACGAAAACGCACCGATCCCGATGGACCACTGGACCTTTGACGGGGCCTGAGGGGGACCGGCCTCGGGCGGCTCCTCTTGGGCGAAGACCAGCGGGCTCGCCAGGAGGATCAACATCGAGAGGAGAACGCGTGTTTTCATGTACCTTCCTTTGTTGGCTATTGACGCGAGCTACGGCTAATACCATACCAGCGACAAACTGCACTCGGGTTCAGGCATCCGGGATTGACGGGTATTTTTCTCCAGTCGACAGCGCGTAACTCCGACAGCGTCGTCGGACAACGAAGGGGTGAAGCGAACGGTTGATTGGAGGCTGGAAATGGATTCTTCTTTCAGTTTTTCTGGATCTGACCAGCGGACAGGTCTGGTCATCGTTTTTCCTCCCGAAGTCGCGGGCCTTTTCAATCCCGAGATTCATGGGTTCGTGCGGAAGGTGGAAAAGGCGCTCGAGGGGACTTACGTGACCTACGCCCTGTCCTCCGGAGCATCGCCCACCTTGAGAGATGCCATCAGTGCCGCTCGATTCGTTGGATGCGAATCGGCTGTCGTCATTCAATCGGTAGAGCAGGATGCGGCCTGGCCCGTCGATTGGTCTCCAGGCGGTGATTGGCTGCTGGTCTCGTCGTCTGTCGGCAATGAGTTTGACGTCTCCGCGGTGGTTGATTCCTATCGCTCAGCCCTTGATGCCGCGGAGAAGGCGGCCTGAAGTCTTGATCGCCGACTGAAGAATTGACACTGCCGTAACCAACCACAATTGACCTCGTCGTGTTGTCCGTCCATAGTAGAGATGCCGTCTCGGGATGGAAGAACTTCCTCGTGACTCTGCGGACGGTCAAGAACGGAGGACCCCAAGTGAAGATCGGAATGTGGACGACGACTGCGAGCATCCTGCTGTCGGTGGTGGCGGTAGCGTGTGCCCAGGGACCAGAGGGTGTTGATGATCCCGAGGTGGCGAAATTTGGTGATCAGGTGATCACGGCGTCTGAACTCGAGACCCTGGCCGGTTCATCCCTGGTAGCTCTCCGCCAGCAGATTTACGATACTCAGGTCAGCAAGCTCGAGGCCGAGATCAACCAGCGGCTTGTCCAGCAGGCAGCAGCCGCTGAAGGATTGACCGAAGGCGAATATCTCAGAAAACGCATCGACGCTATGGTGGGCGAACCGGACGAGGTCGATATTGCCAAGCTGATGAGTCAGTATCGATCGCAGCTTGCCGATGACGATGTGCAGGCGCGCGCCCAGATCATCCAGGCTCTGGTTCAGCGCGAAAAACAGCAGCGGTCCCAGGAACTCCGAAAGGTTCTCTTTGCGGAGGCCGGCGTCGAAATCCTGTTGGTGCCGCCTCGGGTCGAGGTCGCCATCGCTGATGGCACTCCGTCCAGGGGACCGGAGGATGCTCCGATCGTGATGATCGAATACACCGACTTTCAGTGCCCGTTCTGCACCCGGGTGCAGCCGGCGCTCGACGCGCTCATGAAGCGTTACGACGGCCACATTCGGCACGTTTTCAAAAACTTGCCGTTGCCGATGCACGCGGAGGCACAGCTCGCAGGCGCGGCTTCTCTCTGTGCTCAAGACCAGGGCAAGTTCTGGGAGTACCACGATTGGCTCTTCGCCAATCAGAGGACGCTGAACCGCGATTCCATGGTCGCGAAAGCCGGCGAGTTCGGGATGGATGTCGAGGTCTTCACCGGATGTATCGATAAAGGGACGTACCTCGCCACGGTGCGGGCAGATATGGCCGAAGCAAACAGCTTCGGCATCACCGGCACCCCTGGCTTCCTCATCAACGGCCGCGTGCTGACTGGTGCGCAGCCGATTGAACAGTTCGAGGCGATCATCGACCAGGAACTCGAGCGCCGCGGCATTGATGTGCCGCCGAAACAAGCAGCTGCGGAGGCTACGAATTAGGAATTAGGAATGAGGAATTAGGAATTTCCGCACGCACGCCCACGGGTGTCATCCCGAGTGAGCGAAGCGAATCGAGGGATCCATTCGACTCGGCCTTCGGCCTCGCTCAGGACAAGCCTGTGGAGAATTCAGCAGACTCCCACACAACCCATGGATCCCTCCGCTCGCTCGCGAAGGCCGTCAGTAGCCCCAGGTTGAAGACATTCAAATGAACTGAGCCCCAGAGGGGCGACAGATTCGTCACCGCGGCGTCTGCCGCAGTCCTGTCGCCCGGACATCTGTCGCCGCTCCGCGGCTGGTGAATTTTTGGGCGCGAAAAACCCGGGGCTCACGCCCCGGGCTAAATATCTGCCGCCCCTCCGGGGCTCATGACCAGGCAAAACGGGGACCGCCCGTAGGGTGGGGGGGAGGCATTCAGAATTCCGAATTCAAAATTCCGAATTCAGTCCAAATCGATATCCCTGATCGGCTTCGAGCCGTCGTCCTTCTTTTTGGTCTCTTCGAAGAGCTCTTGGAAGCGATCATCCATCAGGCGACTCTTGTCCTTTTCCCGGCGCATGGCTTCCTCCATCCGATCGGCAGCGCGCGCCTTATCACGATTCAGCTGCTGCAGCCGCTCGTCGAAGTCCACCTTGTCGTGGAGGTGAACGGGCGGTTCGTGGGAGACCACGACCTCGGCTTCTGCGTCCACCTGAATCTTCGAGCCACAATGTGGACACTCGATTTTGAGCTTGTCAGTCATCATCCACCCACTTTCTTGATCAACTGATTTGCTGCAACCAGCAGCGGGTCCCAGACCGAGGCAAAGGGCGGTGCATAGACCAGGTCGAGGCTCTGCAGGTCGGCCACCGTCATGTGCGCAGCGAGAGCCGTCGCCAGAGTGTTGATTCTTAGCGCGGCGCCTTCCACACCCACTATTTCGCCCCCGAGAAGGAGCCCAGTTTCTCGATCTGCAATCAGTCTCACTTGGATCGGCACGCCGCCCGGGTAACCGTGGGCCCGCGACCGCTGACGGATGGTCACCGCAATGGGATCGAATCCTTCCGTCCTGGCATGGTCCTCGCTGAGGCCTGACCGCGCTACCTCGAGATCAAAAACCACGAATCCGGCGGTGCCGACGATTCCAGGGAATCGTTGACCCAACCCGAGAACGTTGGCGCCGGCGATGCGTCCCTGTTTGTTTGCCGTCGTTCCGAGCGGGATCCAGGCGTTGCGCCGCAATACCCTGTGATAGGCCTCGGTGCAATCTCCGGCTGACCATACGGCCTCGTGAGAGGTCTGCTGCTGTTGATTGACCCAGATTGCCCCGGTGTCTCCGATCCGGAGCCCCCCGGCGATCGCGAGCTCGACGTTGGGCCGGACACCCGCGGCCACCACGACGAGATCCGCATCAAAGCGGCCGTCGTCGGTAAGCACCGCCGCCACTCGACCGTCAGACCCGGCTTCGGCCGCTTTGACTGTGGCGCCGCTGTGGATTTCGACACCGTGATTGATGAGCGTTTCAGTGACGACGGCCACCGTATCCTCGTGCCAACCCGGCAGCAACTGGGGTTGCTTTTCGAGGACTGTGACAGAGAGACCGCGTTCGGTAAGGACGTGGGCCATCTCCATGCCGATATAGCCGGCGCCGACGATCACGGCATTCTTCGGATCGCCCTTCAGAATGTCTTTGATCGCCGAGCCGTCGTTGAGATTTCGAAGCACTTCGACCCCCGGCAGGTCGAAGCCATCGAGCGGTAGGCGAATGGCGCGGGCGCCAGTTGCGATCACCAGAGCGTCAAACGGCTCCTGGGTTTGGGAGCCGCTGTCGAGGTCGATAACCGTCAATGTCCCGCGATCGAGATCGAGTTCCTTCGCCTCGTGCTGGAGCCTGAGGTCGATCCCACGCTTCTGCCGTGCCTGCTCGGCGGTGAGCACCACCAGGTCCTCGATCTCCCGCTCGGGATCCTCGATGTTGTAGGGCATACCGCAGGCGCCGTAGGAGATGTAGTTTCCGCGCTCGAAAACAGTGACTCGAGTTTTGGGATTTCGGCGACGAATCTGACTGGCCGCGCTCATCCCAGCAGCGACGCCACCTACCACCAGTACCCGGTCGGGGACCTTCATGGCAGCCTCCGTTTCTGCGATCTGGCGCGACCGAAGATCTCGCAGCCGCGTCAGGATCACCAAGTTTATACCTGCCGTTGTGAGAGAGCCAGGACGTTGGTGATATTCTGCGCGCTGAAAGAGACCACAGGGAGATCGAAATGGCTGCTCGGTACATGACAGTGTTGGTGTTGCTTGCGATGCTGTTTACTGCGGCCTGTGAGAACACTGAACCGTCGCCTGAAGTGCGATTGGAGATCGAGACTGCGGTGACGGGATACCTCGATGCCCTGGCCGACGCCTACTCGACCCTGGATGTCAGCGTCCTCGAGGGCCACGCCAGCCCCAATGAGGTCGCCCATGTCAAAAAGCTGCTCACCGAGCTGTTGCAGAAGACCGGAGACCGGATCGACGCGGACTTGATTAGTTTCGACATCCAGTCAATGAGTGTTTTTCGATCGATCAATGCCACCGTCCGCCTGTGGGAGGTCTGGGACATCACCCGTGTCGGTGCTGCTGACGGCATCGAAAAGGGACACACTACGTCGATTCAGCACACCATCCTCCAAATGCGAATGGTCGATGGCAGATGGATCTGCATCGGCCGATCCATCATGAGTCAGGAGACTCCGATACCCGACGAAGAACCGTCTCCGACGGTGGATCCGGCTTGAGCCGCCAGCCGGTCGTCGTGGTGGTGGGCCGGCCCAACGTCGGCAAGTCCACTCTTTTCAACCGGCTGACCCGCAGCCGTCGGGCGCTGGTGCACAACCTCCCCGGGGTGACGAGGGACCGCATTTTCGGCGAAGCGGAACGACTCGGCGGCGGGATGGTGACGCTGGTCGACACGGGCGGCCTGCTGATGGAGGACGAAGACACCTTCGTGCCGTTGATCAGGGGACAGGCGGAGTCCGCAATCCGCGACGGAGACGTTGTCATCTTTCTCCTCGACGGCGAGGCCGGTCCCATACCTGAGGACCGCGAGATCTCGGATTACCTGCGCGGGCTCGGGGTGCCGGTAGTCCCAGTCGTCAACAAGGGTGATCGCAAGGGAGTCGACCTGCAGGCGCTCGAGTTCCACAGGCTCGGCATCGGCGAGCCGGTCGTGATCTCGGCCGAGCACGGCACCGGCATGGATCTCTTGTGGGATGCACTGGACCTCCACCTTCCGCCGGCCGGCGAGGTCGACGAACCTGAAGAGGAGAATGATGATCAGATTCCGGTAGCGGTGATCGGCCGGCCCAACGTCGGCAAATCCTCCCTCATCAACTGCCTGCTCGGTGACGAACGGTTGTTGGTCACCGAGATCTCCGGAACCACCCGTGATGCGGTCGACACGGTCCTCGAGAAGGACGGTGTTCGGTATCAGTTCGTTGATACCGCCGGCATCCGCCGCAAGGGCAAGACCGATCGCGGCCCCGAGGTGCTGTCGGTGGTCATGGCACGCCGCTACCTCGAGCGTGCTGATCTCTGCCTGGTGGTGGTGGACGCCGACGAGGGGATCACCAACCAGGATGCCCACGTCGCCGGCTACGCCTGGGAGGCGGGCCGGGCGGTGATCCTGGTCATCAACAAGTGGGACCTCGTCAAAGACCGCGGGCTCGGTCGCGAGAGGCTTGAGGACCAGGCCGGTCAACACCTCAAGTTCATGAGGCACTCGCCGCGTATCTATCTCTCAGCCCTCAACGGAAGGGGCGTCCACAAGCTGTTTCCGGCCATGCAAAATCTCCACCAGGCCTATCGCAGGCGAACCTCGACCACCAACCTCAACCGGATCCTGACAGAGGCGTGGGAAGCACGCCCACCGGCGATGTCGGGAAAGAGGGCCCCGAGACTCTATTACTGCTCTCAGGTTCGCCATTCTCCACCCCACTTCGTCCTTTTTACAAACCTCCCCAAGAGTCCGCATTTCTCGTATATGCGTTACCTCGAAAACGTTCTCCGCGAGGCCCTTGGTTTGGATGGAGTTCCATTCCGGGTTATCATCAGGGGACGAGACCGATAGCTTCTGGCTGAAGGAATTCAATGGTTTTCTTCAATTACGCTTTGCGTAAGCTCAACGCGAAGATCGTGTATTACGGGCCCGGATTGTGTGGCAAGACCACCAATCTGATGTGGATCCACGACAATTTTGAAGGTGGTGACCGCGGCAAGATGATCTCGCTCGCCACCGAGGGTGATCGGACCATTTTCTTCGATCTCTTGCCCCTCGAGATCGGTGCCATCCGTGGGATGGACGTCACCCTGCAGCTTTACACCGTACCCGGTCAGGTTCATTACAACTCGACCCGGCAACTGGTCCTACGTGGCGCCGACGGAGTGGTCTTTGTCGCGGACTCGCAGCGTGCCATGCAAGGTTCCAACACTGACAGCTTCAAAAATCTCCAGGAAAATCTCCTCTTGCAGGGTATTTCGCTCGACGGGTTTCCACATATTCTTCAGTTCAACAAACGAGACCTTCGCGACGTTGTCTCCATCGAAGAATTGAATGACGACCTCAACCACTACTCGGTGCCGATTTTCGAGGCCACGGCGACCGATGGGGTTGGCGTTCAGGAGACCCTCGAGGGCATCGTAAAGCTTGTCATGCGAAATCTTCGCCAGCGCTACGAGGGTGCGACCACTGGCGCCAGGACTCCAGGGCTGGAGGATTCGCAGGTCAGCATCCCGGATAGCTTGTCGACACCGCCTGTGAGTCCGACCGAGGTGCCGCCGCCCGAGCCGATCTCGGTGAGCGAACCGCCGCCGCCAGTGGAACCGATAACACCTCCCGAACCGGAGCCTCCACCGGTGGAGCCGATCGCTCCTCCCGATCCGCCGCGCGTGGAACCAGTGGTACCTCCGGATCCGCTACCCGTGGAGCCCGTTGAACCTCCCGATCCGCTACCAGTGGAACCAGTTGAACCTCCCGATCTGCTGACGCCGGAAGAACCCGCCCCGATCGAGCCACCGGCAGCGGTTGCCTTTGATGGCGCCGATCCGGCAGAGACGGTGGATTTCTCGAAGGTTATGGAGTCTGACCCGTTTGGCGGCCTGGGGGGTGGATTCGAGGACGAAGTCAGCACAGCTGTCTACGACGTCAACGACGACTCCGCAATTGACTTTGAAGAGCTCAAGAGACTCGATGCGCAGAAGGCGCCGCCAATGCCCCCGCCAGAATCCGAGGCATTACCGTCGGCCGAGCCGCCTTCCGCCGAGCCGTCGGATTTCAATAACTTGAGTCCGGAAAGTGAGTTTCTGCCGCCCGAGGCCCCCGAAGAAACGCCTTCGGCGTTTGACCTCGAGTCAACGGACGCCGGACTCAAGACTCAACACGCGAGCGTTCTCGAATCAAACGACAGCATGGCCGCCTTCGATTTCAATGCGACGCCTCCGGACATGGAGTCTGTTCCGGACTTTGAGCTCGACGGGGCGCAACCGGAACCCGAACCGGAGCCCGAACTGCAGGAGATCGAGGTTGTTGATGAGGTGGTTCCAGAGGCGGCGGAGTTCGAACCTCCTCCAGTTCCTGAACCGCCGGTCGAGACAGAAGTTCCTCAGATTGCGGAAGAAGTTCCGCCTGTCGCAGAGGAAGCGGCTCCAGAGTTCGCTCCACCACGCCCTCCGGCTGAGGGAATGTATATCGATCGAATCGAGGCGCCGAGCCCGTTTGCTCCCAATCCGGATGCTCCGGGCGGTTCCGCCGAAGCGCTTGAAGCGCTCGGAAAAATCGCGGAACTCCAGCCGGTCATCGGGCCCGAAGGCCGCGAGATTCCACCCGTCGAGGAGGTGGACGAGATCGACGAGGTGGTAGAGACAATCGAGTTCGTCGAGCCACCGGCAGGTTTTCTCTCCGACGACGAACCCGAGGCGCCACCGATATTTGACGTGATAGGTGAATTCGAAACTCCGCCGGCTGTTGACGATGAAGACACGGTCGATGCTCCGCCTATCGTCGATTTCGATGACGGATACGATGCGCCGTCGGTCCACCAAATCGAAGACGAAATCGCGGCGATGCCGGCTGCCGAGGTAGAAACCGAAATCGAGCCGCCTTCTGCAACCGATATAGAGGACGCTCCCGAACCTCCGCCCATTGTCGAGATCGAAGATGAGGTCGAGACCCCACCCATTGTCGACATCGGCTCCGAATTCGAGGCTCCGTCAGTTGCCGGCGTCGAAGACGAGGTCGAATCTTCGCCCGTTGTCGACGTCGACTCCGATTTCGAGGCTTCGCCTGTCGTCGACGTTGAAGATGAAGTTGACGCACCGCCTGTCGCCGATATCGAGGACGAACTCGAGGCGCCGCTTGTTGCCGATATCGAAGCCGAACTCGAGACTCCACCGATTGTCGAGGTCGAGACCGAACTCGAGACTCCGCCTGTAGCCGATGTCGAAGCCGAACTCGAGGCACTGCATGCTGTAACTGGCGAACAAAGCTCTGATATCCCACCCGTGGCCGCTGTCGAAGAGGAGGTCGAGTTCGCAGAAGAGGCGATCGACGAAGGACTCTTTGAGGTAACCCCGGAGGTGCCGGTCGTGGTGGGAAGCGAGGACCCGTGGACCGTGGAAGAGCTGTCCGGTGTGTATAGCCTCAGCGAGGTGGAGAAGGCCGAACAGACCGCGGCCATCGAGGCCGCCGAGCCTCCTCGTGAAATCGAGGTCCACGCCGAGGACAACCAGCTCCACCTGCGACTCCAGGGCACCGGCGCAATCGTCGAGAGCGGGCAGGTGCGCGCCCTCGACATCGAGGTTCCGGTGCCGGGCGCTTGGGTCGGCAACCGGCGCGTGACCCTTCAGCTGCGACTCACCTTGACACCGGACACGGAGTACGAAGATGACGGACCAGATAATCCTTCCTGACGATCAGGACCAGTTCAAGCTCAACGAGGTCTGCAAGCTCGCTAACGTTCAGCCGTACATGCTCCGGTTCTGGGGGACCGAGTTCCCGCAGCTCGAGGCGGAGAAGAGTGGAACCGGCCAGCGGCTTTATTCGAGGGACCAGGTCGAGTTGATTCTCGAGATCCGCCGCCTGCTTTTCGATGAAGGCCTCACGATCGCCGGCGCCCGAAAAAAGGTTTCAGCGATGGAAGGTGGGGGAGAGAAACCCAAGGCCGAGGCCAAGAAAAAGGTCGAGGAAATCGTGGAGGCGGAGCCCGAAGAGGAGCCCAAACCGCCTAAGACGAGCACCGCCCGCCGCAAGGCTCCGAAAAAGCCCGCTGCTGCCAAGGTTGACAAAGAGACCCCGACCGACGTACAACCACTGCTCGCGACGCTCAAGAATGTTCGCGATGAGGTCGAGAAGATCCTCGCCGACCTCAAGGCAAATTAAGCTCTCAAGGTCGGGACGTAGCGCAGCCTGGTAGCGCACCTGAATGGGGTTCAGGGGGTCCGGAGTTCAAATCTCCGCGTCCCGACCATTTAAAATCAATAACTTAC
>JACXWA010000085.1 GCA_014764485.1 Candidatus Sulfomarinibacter kjeldsenii | reverse complement strand
AATTCGACAAACTGCTACCATCACCTCCGGAATGGCGAACGGATCACTTCTTGTCGAGATTGCCAGGAGGCTGGCTGAGGAGGTGGACCGCCTTCGGTTCACTGCGCCCGTTTCCCACGTTTACAACCCACTCGACTACGCGTGGCAGGCCCACTCCCAGTACCTCGATCTCTACGGCGATGCGCCGAAGGAGGTGTTGTTTCTGGGCATGAACCCCGGGCCGTGGGGGATGGCACAGACCGGGGTGCCGTTTGGCGAAGTGAGCGCTGTCCGAGACTGGCTCGGTATTTCTGCCGAGATCCGGCGGCCCGAGCACGAGCACCCAAAAAGGCAGATCATGGGTCTCGCGTGCACCCGCTCGGAGGTCAGCGGCGCCCGGCTGTGGGGTTGGGCGCGGGAGGTATTCGGCACTCCCTCTCGTTTCTTCTCACGTTTCTTCGTCGCTAACTACTGTCCACTGGCCTTCCTCGAGGAGGGTGGCCGCAACCGCACCCCGGACAAGCTGCCGGCTGGGGAAAGAGGGCCGTTGCTCGAAATTTGCGACCGCGCCCTGATTCATACGGTCGAGTTCTTGCGGCCGGAGATAGTAGTCGGCGTCGGTGCTTTTGCCGAAGGCCGAGCCCAGGCCGCACTCGAAGATGTCGACGTCGCCATCGGCCGTATTCTCCACCCGAGCCCGGCAAGCCCGGCCGCCAACCGCGGATGGGCGGAGCAAGCCACCAGAGAATTGCGAGAACTGGGAGTGGATCTACCCTGAGATCGAGACCCCGATTCCCCTTTCGGGTTGGTTTTTCGCTATTCTTTCCCCAGGGAGTTGCCATGCGCTGGAAATACTCGTGCCCTCATTGCGAAGCTCCGCTGAACCCGGACGATCGGGTGGTTCTGCAAGCCGAAAGCGGTGAGCGCCGATTTCTCGCCAGCTTGCATCCCCAGCCCGGCAACTACGAGGTCGAGTTGCCGCCCGGTGAAGAGATGGCCCCCGGCACACGCTGGGAGCTTTTCTGTCCGGTGTGTGAGAAGAGCCTGGTGTCCGAACTTTCCGAAGACCTCTGCACCCTCGAGGTGACGTCTCCCGGAGAACCACACCGAGTCTACTTTTCCCGTATCGCCGGTGAGGAAGCGACCTTCGTAGTCTCGGCGGAGGGCTTACTCAAGGACTACGGCGTTCACACCGACCGCTACCTCGAACACCTGGTGCACGAGAAGTACATGCGTTAGGCGCTTCGCGCCGAATTCTGAATTCGGAGTTTTGAATTCGGAATGTCACCCCAGCGCCCAGAAAAATCGTGGGTTCGGATGGGAATTCAGAATTCCGAATTCCGCATTCCGAATTCGATCAGTATCCTGTGTCCATGAGAATCGCTGTACTGACTTCTGGCGGGGTAGATTCCTCGGTCGCGCTCATGCGTCTGGTCGAGGAAGGTGGACACCAGCTCACCGCCTTCTACCTCAAAATCTGGCTCGAGGACGAGATGGCCTTCCTTGGCTCCTGTCCCTGGGAGGAAGACCTCGAGTACGTGCGGTCGGTCTGCGACGCCGCGAATGTGCCGCTCGAAGTGATCTCCCTCCAGCAGGAGTACCTCGGCACGGTCGTCGCCTATGCTCTGGCGGAACTCGAAGCCGGCCGAACCCCGAGCCCCGATGTGATGTGCAACCGAATGATCAAGTTCGGCGCATTTGTCGATCGCGCCGGCGACCGCTTTGACCGGATCGCCTCGGGCCATCACGCCCGGGTCGAGGGGCGAGACGGGCGTTTTCACCTGCTGCGAGGGGCCGACCCGAAGAAGGACCAAACCTACTTCCTGTGTCAGCTTCTCCAGGCGCAGCTCGCACGATGTCTCTTTCCAATTGGTGATCTCACGAAAGCGGAGGTCAGGGAGGAGGCGCACCGCTTCGGGCTAGCCAACGCCGATCGACCTGACAGCCAGGGCATATGTTTCCTCGGCAGGGTCCCGTTCGACGATTTCGTCCGCCACCACCTCGGCGATCGCCCGGGCGAGATCCGCCGTGCTTCAACCGGAAAAATCCTCGGCCGTCACAGAGGCACCTGGTTCCACACCATCGGCCAGCGCCGAGGCCTGGGTCTCGGCGACGGTCCGTGGTACGTCGTCGGCAAGGACCTCGACAATGATGCGATCCTTGTCGCCCATGGCGACGAGCTTGCCGACTATGCTCGGCGATCCTTTCTGATTTCGACGCCCCACTGGATCGCCGACCCTCCACAACGTTCCGAACTGACAGTGAAGATCCGCCACGGAGAACGCATCGACCCGTGCAGGGTTTCTTCCAACGCTGACAAATCTCTGATCGTAGAGTTTGACCTCACCGAGGACCCCGGGATCGCACCGGGCCAGTTCGCGGTGCTCTATGACGGGGAGGAGTGTCTGGGTGGTGGGGTGATCGACTAGGGCCGCACCAGGTAGGCACTCCGTGCTTCGGCGGGCATGGTGCCACTCTTCGCATTGTTCGCGAGCGACGCGTCACCGGATCGAGAAGCGGGACATTCGAACAATGCGAAGGGTGGCACCGGTGTCGTCGATGCCCCGACGCGCGTCTCGCCCAAGCGGCACCTGAAACCTTTTCAGGAATGATACGTAACCTCATTATCAACATCCTCCTTCTGTCGGCGGCCCCGGACCCCCCACGGGGCCGTCGGCGTATTTACCACCCATTTCTCCAGTAACCAGTTCCCACCCGCCCAGTGATCAGTGATCAGTAGGGAAGCCCGAGGGGTAGTGCGGCCGGTACTGATTACTGGTCACTGATTACTGATGACTGGATGGGTGGGAGACGACGTCAGTCGTCGGGGGACGGTTCGATCCCGAGGCGGTGGATCATCTCGTTGAGGGTCGTAGGGCTCAGCTTGAGGAGTCCGGCCGCACGGCGCTGGACGCCACCCGACCGCTTCAGAGCTTCGCGGATGAGGTGTTCCTGGAACTCCGCCACCGACCCCCGAAAATCGAGGCCCTGGGCAGGAAATACGGTCGTCGCCTGTGTCGATGATGGATCACCGCGCACCGCCTGGGGCAATTCGTCAACCTCGATCGAGTCGCCTCGACACAGCACCACCGCGCGCTCGATGGCGTTCTCGAGCTCTCGCACATTTCCCGGCCAATGATAATCAGAGAGGGCATCCATGACCGCCGATGAAAAACCTTCGACCTCGCGTTGATTTTCCTCGCTGTATTGGCGCAGAAAGTGGGTTGCCAGAAGTGGAATGTCTTCGCGCCGTTCTCGCAACGGCGGCATCTCGATGGTAATGACGTTGAGGCGGTAATAGAGGTCCTCGCGGAAGTTTCCGTCCTGAACCTCCTGCCAGAGATCGGTGTTGGTGGCAGCCACCAGACGGGCGTCCACACCTTTGGCTTCGACGCTCCCGACGCGACGGATCTCGCGCTCCTGGATCACACGCAGCAGCTTGGTCTGTGTCTCCGGAGAAATGGTCCCGACCTCATCGAGGAAAAGAGTGCCGTTGTGTGCGGCCTCGAACAGTCCCTTTCGGCCGCTGACAGCTCCGGTGAAGGCGCCCTTGACGTGGCCGAAAAGGGTCGACTCCAGAAGGTCCGCAGGAATTGCAGTGGTGTGGACGGGAACGAATGGGCCATCCCCACGCGGACTCAACCGGTGAATGGCTCGCGCCACCAACTCCTTGCCAGTACCCGATTCACCGACCACCAGGATGGTCGAACGAGCTGGGGCGGCGCGACGCATCAGTTCGAAGACCTCTTCGATCCGGCGGCTGGTACCGACGATTTCGCCCATTCCTTCGAGCCGACTCCGGAGCACGACGTTCTCGACAAGTAGCGCACGTCGCTCGGCTGCACGGTGCACCAGGTGCAGCACCTCTTCGTTCTTGAACGGCTTCGGGACATAGTGGAACGCGCCCCGTCGCATCGCTTCGATAGCCGATTCCACCGACGAGTATGCGGTAATGACGACCACCGGCAGGTTGGGGTCGAACTCCTTGATGTCGGGCAGTAAATCGAGGCCGGATCGATCGGGCAACATCAGATCAAGGAGGACGACGTCGACCTCTTCCTCGCGAAGGATTTGGAATCCATCTGCGGCAGTCGTCGCCTGCAGATAATCGAAGCCACCGCCCTTCAGGAGTGACCCCAGCACATCCTGAAGGACAGGCTCATCATCGATTACGAGGACGGTTCCGTTTCCTGCCATTTTTGTAGCCTGATCGTAGCGCGGGCGCCGCCGTGTTCCAGATTCTCGAGCCCGATTTCGCCGCCAAGTTGGGCGATCATATCACGCGTGATGGCGAGACCGAGGCCGGTTCCGCCACGCTCCGTCTTGGTCGTGAAGAATGGTTCGAAGACCTTGTCACCGATCTCCTTGGGCACACCGGGGCCAGAGTCTTCGACCCGAATTTCGGCCCACTCCGCGCCTGGGTCAATAGAAAAATGTACGACGCTTGCCGGCGGTGACGCCTCGATAGCATTTCGCACCAAATTGCCGACCGCAAGTTCCAGCGGTCCGACAGAACCCCACACCATCACCGGCTCGGTAACCTCCGACACCTCGAGCCTTCCTTCAGCACCCAGAGACCGAGCTGCATCTTGCGCCGCTCGTACGGCGACGGTTGTCAAATCGAGGACCATGCGACTGTCGGCCGAATCTCGTACCATCGCCCGCAGATTGGAAACGATCCGGGAAACGCGAAAACTCTGATCGACGAGCTTTGAAACGACTGCCCTCCGCGGATCATCCTCCGGTGTCATCTTGCCGAGCATCTGGGCAAAGGAAGAAATTCCGGTGAGTGGCGTGTTGATCTCGTGCGCAAGACCTGATGCCAGGCGGCCAAGGCCTGCAAGACGTTCTTGCTCACGCATCCGGTCCTGGAGATCGCGCAGCTCGCTGACGTCCTGTAGCACAACGACCCTACCGTTGAAGCTGCCGCTGTCGAGCTCAAGCACCGAGACCGCCAAAATTACCCGCCGTGGTGGATCGGAGAGGGTGCGGGCTTCGGTATTGACCGCGTGGACGGGGAGCTCGCCGCGCCACTCTCCGGGCAGATCGACCAGAGTTTCAAGACTGAAACCGACCAGGGCTCCCGCATCTCGGCCGAAGATGCCGGCGGCTTGCCGGTTGGCGGAAAGGATGGTGGCAGCAGCATCACAAACCAGAATCGCCGCGGCCGAGGACTCGATGATCCGCTGGGTGTTGGCGTGGAGGATCCGATACTCTTCGGCCTGGCGTCGAAGGTCGTCCAGATACCGGGCACTTTCCAGTGCAAGAGCCGCCTGGGCGGCAAATGTCGCGACCACCTCTTCGCCTTCGGAACCGAGGGGAAAGACTCCACGGCGCAATCCGAGATACAGCAGTCCATGCACCGTCCCGGCGCGTTCGAGCGGCACCCGCACGGCATAACCGAGTGTCGCCAGCGGCTCTTCGTGCTCGCCGGGAAACTCCTCATCCACAACCTTGCCGGGGAGTCGCATCGGTGACAATTCCTCGTCGCCCGTGATGCGCTCGAAACTCGAGCCCGCGGTCAACAGATACGTCGCCACCAGATCGAACTCGAGACCTTCGGTCAAGGTCTCCGACAGTCTCACGAGCACTTCGCGTGGATCGGTCACCCGCGCCAACTCACGGCTTGCTCCCGTGAGCAGCGATCGAGGGGCCGGCCGTCCCTGGTGGAGCCACTGGTCGAGGAACCGCTCGACCCGCAAACGCACCGGCTGCAGCAGAACAACCAACAAGACTCCGGTGGCAAACGCAAAGAGGTTACGGAGTGAGCCCAAACCAACGGTGTATCTGAGGAGAAGGTGGTTGGTAAGAGCAAAGATGAAGCCGCCGGTGACCACGACCAGGGTGGCCGAAAGAGAATCGCGGCTGATCGGCTCGAGGTCCCACAGGCGGTAGCCCTTGAGCGCCGCTACCCAGGTCAGGGGGATGGCGCTGATCGGAAAGACCGCGAGCCACGAAAACGGTTCGAACGGTATGCCAACCCACCGGGGAATCATGACCAACACGAGAAAAGGCACCAGACCCACGAAAAGCCCGAGGGCAGCCCACTCGATCTGACGCCTGATTTGCAGCTCTCGAGCTGCCGACCGCCAACGCCAGATTTGGAGGGTCACACCGAAGATCATCGATGACACGAAGAGGACCCGCAGCAACGAGGCCACGGCAGGCCACCACGCCTCGGCGTCCGGGAAGAAAACGGTCCCTGCTGACGCCACCACAGCTGCCAGGGTCAGCAGATCCCAAAACCGCATCGACCGGTCGCGCTCCGGGAAGATTGCGAAGAACCGAACGATCAGGAATGGCAGGGCTGCCCCGACGCCGCGTCGAATGATCTGGAATAGAGGTTCTGCGGACGCAATGCGGTTGGGAACGGCTCCCAGAATCAGCGCCGCAACGGCGAGCAACAGAAAGGTCGCCGCCTCTCTTCTCCGGGTTCCCCACACTGCAACGAGTGCACAAGCCAGCCCAAGAAACCCAACCGCGGTACGAGCAAGATAGACCGAGTTAAATGTTGGCGGGGGCGAGCGAAACCGCACCTCCGAGACGGTACCGTCGGTGTGGCGAATGCTGAGATCATGGTCTGCCCCGCCGGCGAGCATGAATGCGGGATCGTCCAACCGCACGACCGATACACCGTCTACTTCGATCACCGTGTCGCCCACGATAAGACCCGCAGCCTCGGCGGTCGATCCGGTCGGTACCTCGTTGATTACCAACCCCTCCTCGACCCAGGAAACCGGGAAGTCGAGGCGATAGAAGCTCCGCACCGTGCGAATCAGGGATGTCCCCGACACGATCACGATGACGATGGCGATCAAGGTCAGAAGAATGCGTCTCGCGCGCATCACACAAGTATAGGCAAAACAGTACGATATGGGCTCTTTTTACGCATCTGCCGCCGATCCATCACCACACATCATTCGTTCCCATTACTGGCGGCCTGCTCATCCGGATACAAGATTCAAGATACAAGATCCGCCCACCCACCCCGAGTCGGGAGAAGCCAACCTCTGATCTTGCATCTTGGATCTGGGGAGAAGGGCGACCAAGCACAGACAAAACAAACAAATTCTGTGTGGCGACTGTCGGGTCTTCAGGCGCCCAGGGCCTGATCGCTGCTTCCCACCTCGTACGGCCGGTCAACCGTAATGACACCGGCAAGGAGCATGTCCCGAACTGCGAGGCCGATCTGTCCCCGGCTGAACGGCAGCATCTCGGCCAGAAGACCCCATCCGCACGGTTGAGCAGAAAGCTGGTGCCAAATCTGTTCGACAAGGTCGGAATCGGATTCGGAGTTCCATACCAGATGTCCGGCAGCTGGGCGAAGGTAGGCTGTTTCCGGAACCGTATCGGCAAAGTGGGCAAACTCGTCCTGGATTCGCGCCGCCTCGAAGAGCAGGGGTTGTACTGGGAGATACTGATCGGTTTCACCTGGTGACGACAAGGTCGAGAACCTGAAGGTCCCCAATTTCGGTGGGGAGTTCAAGATCTCCAAAAACGCTTCAGGCCCGGAGAGATTTCCGCAGAGGATACGCCCGATCATCTTGTCCCGGGTGTGGATTGCACCAAAGGTGTTTCCGTCCTGGTCGTTCACCTCGAGCACCCCTGTCGCGCCTGACTCGACCACTGTCTGGAGGATGGCCGGAAGATCAAAATGCTCGAGTTTGCCACGGAGGTTGCTGCCGCTGTAAGCACCGAGGTTGGCGACTGTCCCCTCGAGGCGCCGCGCCAGACTCTGCAGATAATGTAGGGCAAAATCTCGCGACGAATAGAGCTGGCGAAGCAGGACCGGGCGCGGCCACTGCAGGGTGGTTCCCCCTTCGGGAAAGTGTGCCATGGAGTTCAGGGCGGTGCCGGTGAGAACCTTGGCCTCGGATATGGTCGATCCCGCCCCGATATAGGCTACTGGTTGTAGGCCCACCTCCTGGCTCTCCTCGCGACAGATCTCGACCACACCATCGAGCACCAGGTAGAGCGCGGCGGGCACCTCGCCGGGACGAAACAAAACCCCCCCAACCGATTGAACGTCAACCCCACCGAGGCGCACAAGCGACATTTGTTCGTCAGGGGGCATGCCGTGAAAGAAAGGGCAATCTCTAACGGCCCGCACGAGATCCTCGAAGAGCATTTAAAATATGTACCACAATCCACCCTGATGTGTTCGATCGATCATCAGCCTCGCCTACCGGTAGGAGGAAACTCCTCAGCTTGCGGCAGATCTCCGGCCGCAGCAGAAATCTGGCGGGATAGGCAGGCTCGAAGATACAATGGGGAGATGGCACGTGATGAGAAAGCCACGGATGCTTTCCGGCAGGTACTGCAGGAAGAGCTCCGCAACCCCGTCTATCTGACACAGAGCGAGGTCGACGGTGGTTGGTGCGATCTCTTCCCCGTGCTCGCGGCATCGTTGCCCGCCCCCTTTCCAATCTTCGGGCGCGATGAAGAGAAGGTTGTCACCTGGGGTTATCCGTTGCTCCTCTCCGAAGGGGTGCTCAAGCTGCGACGCGACCTCGAAGCTTTAGTCGAAGCCGAGGCGGAATACCGACTTCGCTCGCAAATGGGTGACCGCGAAGACAAGCAGCGGATGATGACCCACCGCGACCGCTATCACAAGTCGATGTCTGCGACCCTGGAAAACGTCGTGATGAACGACTACCACCGAGGATTGGCGGATCTCTTCCTTCTCTTTCATAGCGGCGAGGTCACCCGGGCCCTGGCAAAAGTGTCGAAGGCGGCCTCCAATCCGCGTTCCGGCGCGCTGCGAGGAAATGGCGACGACATACGTCAGGCTATCGCGACGGTCATCGCCGATCTCCTGCGACGCGCCGCTATGACTGCAGTCGATCATCTCAAACAGTTGGCCAGGGTTCAGGTCACGCCCGTCCTCACACCACTGCTCGGAATCATATGCCAGGACCAGTTGCTCCTCATCGATTCCCGCCCCCCACAGGACATCTCTCAGCTCAGCTCGTACATGCAGGCACGGTTTCGACAACGAGCCGAGGCCGTGGTCCAGGCCAACAACCAGGTGCTCGAGCGCCTCCGTGATCTGGTTGCCCGCAGACCTGAGGTCGGGAGCCTCCTCCGGCTTGCGGTCGGCTCGGGCCTCAAACTCGATCGACCAGAAACCCTCCTCGAGCCGAAACTCCTGGATGCCATTCAGACTGCCGGGCTCGCCGACACCCTGAATCTCTCCGTGGTCCAGATGAATCTCCTGCGCGACCTCGGTGTCCGGCTCAAGACATTCGAGCTGCTCGCCGCACTGAGGAGGCGCGTCCTTCCCATGCAGCGTCAGGGGACCTCTCTCGTGCTGAGGGGCCGCACCACTGAGACTCCGATCGCAAAGACGACCCGCCCCTACGATTTCACCGCACCCGGCGTCGTCGACTCCGCGGTCCGCCGCTTCGGGCTGATCTACGATCTTTCAAATTTCACCACCGTTCTCGAAGAGGTTCGTAAGGCTGGGCGGATGGCTGAAGAGCGTGCGCTCCAGTTCATGTACGTATTCCAAAACCGCCTCGAGGCGATCCGCCTCCGTCGTCGTCTGACGTTTGAGAAGTTCCTCGGTGACGGAGCGTTCTACACCTCGCGGCGAGCCGTGCGGGTGATCGCCGCTGCGTGTGAAATTCAACAGGTCTACGAGCAACTCCGAGAAGTTGGCTTCCCGTTCAATCATGGCATCCGTATTGCTCTTAACTACGGAGTCTATCGTCTGCTTCCGATGTTGCATCCGGGTCCTGAAGCGAAGAGATTCGAGTTCTTCGGTCACGGCATCGTCGAACTCGCGCGCCTGACCACCGGAAAGAGTGTCCGCGAGGTCTCCGACATCGCTGAATTCCTCGTCCATTCCGGCTATGACCCTGGAGAGGTCGATCTCTTCTTGTCACCGCTGGCTTCGGTGCGCAGCGGAAGAGAGCAGATTTCGACCCGGCCCTACGCGGCGACCATCGACGGCCACGGCGAACTGGTCAACGAAGGCGTCGTCATTGCGATGCCGTTCATCGAGGAGCTGGAGATTGAGATGGAGATCTCGACTCTGGCGGTGGCAACCCTCGACAGTTCCCGGTGGGTCCTTTTCCCTGTTGATCCTGGCATGCCCGACACCCTGTTTGTTGGCCTCCGGTATCTCGGAGTGGCCCGACTCAAAGGTCTTCCACCCCAGGAGCTGGTGGAGGCTATGGTGTTGACACAAATGCCGGAGGAACGAGAGGAGATCCCGTTCAAGCGCACGCTCGTCGGCCTCCTCCGTCACCACACCCAGGGTGACCGATCGCCGGAGGAAGCAACGCTCACGACGGAGGAGAGCATCGAAACAAACCTCCTCGTGATCACCTACCTGCTGGAGGACGGAAATAGGAAGTGGATCTTCGGTGAGTACCGGGACACGGACGATGTCCTCCTGCATGCGATTCGGGTGCCCATCCAGACGCCAGAGCTCAAACCCGGCGAACCAATGGAAATGTGGCTCTTCCGCAACCGATTCGAGCTCGCCCGGATCTACGAGAGCTTGCGACGCGAAACCGCGGGCATGGCGACCCCATTGGCAACTCTCCGCAGCCGTCCCGGATACCTGGCATGTTTCCTCGCCGCCCCGCACCGCGCGGTGGGCTAGCCGGCTTTACGGCTTTACGGCTTTACGGCGAACCGATCGCACTTGGCGTCGGCGTTGTAAAGATCGTGTGCCTGCCGTATAGCCGTCTACCCGTATAGCCGTTTGCCTACTGCTCGAGGGCTTCTTCGAGGATCCTCAAATAGCTCTTGAATCGATGATCGGCGATCTCGCCCGCCTCGAGTGCCGCAAGGACGGCACAGTCCGGTTCGTGGTCGTGGCTGCAATCGGGAAAACGGCATTCACCGCTATGGCTCGCGATTTCCGGAAAGGCACCCGCGAGCTCTTCCCGGGTGACTTCCCACACGCCGAACTCTCTGAGGCCGGGGGTGTCGACCACAAATCCCCCGTAGGGCAACGGCATGAGCTCGGCCGCGCTCGTGGTGTGCTTTCCCTTGCCGGTGCTCTCCGAGAGCTCACCCACCTTGAGCCGAAACCCGGGATAGACCGCGTTGAGCAGTGACGACTTGCCGGCGCCCGAGGGACCACAGAAGAGGGTGGTCCGATCGACGAGCATCCGTTTGACGGCGCCGAGACCCCAGCCGGTGCGGGCAGACACCAGGAGCACCCGATTATCGAGGTGGGCATAGGCAGGGAGCCATTCCTCGACCTCCTCGGTCCCCTGATCGGCTTTATTGATCGTGATGACTGCGTCGATGCCCGCGAGACGGCAGGCGACAAGGAAACGATCCAGGAGACCCGGTTTGGGCACCGGTTCGCGGGCGGCAAAGACAAGCAGGGCCTGGTCGACATTCGCCGCCAGAATCTGGGCGCGGTTCTTCGACGGTGCCTTCCGAAGAAGGTAGTTTCGGCGTGCATGGACGGCGACGATGACGCCGTCCTCGCCCTGCATCTCCAGGGTGACCGAATCACCGACGACCAGACGGGCCGCCGACGGCGTTCCGCCCTCCCAGTTGAGGCGCCGCCGAGACGAGACCACCAGGGTTTCGCCTCCAATTTGCACTCGGACCAGCGGGCCGTGCATCGCGATGACTGTGCCGTCGAGCATTTCCATGTCGGCGCTGAGTATAACCACAACATCGCCAGGTGCATGAATCTCTCTGTCGCAAAAAGTGAACAGTAATCAGTGAACATTGATCAGTAGGGAGTCCGCTGGCCGACACTGATAACTGATCACCGATTACTGGGTGGGTGGGCGGGACTCAATGCGCTCCAGACGAGGGGGCCGTGTAGTGAGCTCATCGATTGCCTGACAGAAACGCGCGAATACACGGTAGTCCGTGGGCGGCACGGTCTGCGCGGGCAGTGAGATGTGCAGGACCGACTGGAGGCTAGCGCCGACCATCTCGAGGGTCTCGCTGACTGACCCCCACTCTGCATCCATCTGCCGCGGCTTCCTCTTTTTCGGCTCCCACCCAGGTGGGGGCACAAGATCAAGCTGGATCCGGCGCTCTATCGGCACCCGTAACATCAAGGGATAGGTGCGTTCCGGAAGACGAGCCAGCGTCGGTACCACCGGGTTGGCGAGAATCAAGCTTCGACACACGAGTTCGCCGTCCTCCGCGTCACACCCACCTGGAACGGTGATTTCGAGACGAATGGTGGCGCCATCTTCGGTCTTCTCGACCTCGCCATCGACCGTGTCGGCACCCGGAAACATGGAGAGGGCCATCTGCCGGTAGACCATTCCAACCTGGTCCTCTGGAACGCTCTCCAGTCTTTCGAGAAGCCTGGTGGCCTGGCCGCCCCGAAGCGGCATCGTGAAGGCGATATTCACTCCTCCATCTGCGGCGACGGTCGCTCGCACAGCGAGTTCGTCAACCAAATCCGGGTTGGGAAAGGTCGGCAACGTTTCGATGCGTACGACCGGCAGACGGGAATCCGAGAGCGGCAGAACCAGGCCATCGCTCCCCTGGAAAAGAGCATGTATCGAGCCGACGCCGCGCCGTTCCTCGCGACTGTCAAACCAGATTTCGTCCCCATCGAGAGCTACCCGCAGGAGGGCCACTGGAAAGGCGTCGAGGGTCGGCACCTGAAGACGTTGATCGCGGTCCGTCCAAGGTCGGGTGAGTATCAGGTCGACATCCCAACCTGCCTCCACGAGCACGGCAGCGACGATGCCGAGACGGTTGCCCCGGCGGCGGCCAAAGCTCTCACCGGCGGTATCTGCCACCGATATTTCACCGTTCCCGCGTTCTACGGTCTCCACCAGCGCCTCGACCAGGGAATCGAGCTGCTCCTCGGGCGTCTCGCCGACCAGCACCTCCCGGGTCCATTCGCGGAGCTCTGGAGATGATCTCAAAGCCGGCAGTACCCGGTCCCGCACCGCATCACCCACGTCCTGCCAGCTGACCCCGAAACCGTAGTTGAGCCAGGGCATCAGATCCTGGGCGGGAGGAGCAAATGGCTCGGTAGGCATCGGGGGTACATTCTCCGCGCGCCAATACAGCATCCGCAGGTCCTGCCACTCCTTCTCGCTGCGCTCCAACCCCTCGAAGTTGCCGTCCACTTGAATATCAACCTCGGGTGGCACCAGAAGGATGTACTCGGAGAGACCGAACGCGCGGTCGGGATCGGCAAAGCGGTAAATGTAGGGCGGGAGGTGACCGTCGCGAGATGCGCCGGTCGGACCGACCCAGGCCACATACTCCTCCTCGACAATGTCACCGGGATCGACATCCGAAAGGGTGATGCCGCCCTGTCCCGGCTGAATATCACTCGGCACCACGACGCCACCATCCGGCTTGAGGATCCTGATGTTGAGAATGTGGGCATCCGGCAGTGGCTGCAGAACCGAAGCTCGCCGCGCTCCCACCGGCGTGTTGGCTCGGGTCAGCCCGTGGTAGTAATAAAGGCTCGATCCATCTACGAATATCCGCTCCACCGCCTGGTCGAGAAGCAGCACAGCATCGACATCCTCCCCCAGATCGCGGTATTTGCCGATGAAATCGCTGGATTCGACCGCAAAGGGCGCAAAGAACGGCTCGGTGCCGTTGCGCCACGACAAGGTCAGGAGTTGGAGATTTGACGGATCCCGGTCGAGGGCGCCGGCAAGCGTCGCAAGCAGCGCCTCGTGGTTGTCTCCGGCCAGCAACAGGCCGAGCTCGTCGAAGACCCTGAGATCTCCCCATCGCTCCCGCGCCAGTTTGAGCTCAGCGCCCGCGGTTCCGATATCTCCGTTCTCCAGGAGGAGCGTCACCAACTGAACATCGAGGTCCGGGTCCATCACCTCAGGGGCCAGGCTCGCAGTGGCAGCAGCCGCTTCACCGACAAGGCAGCTCGACGCCATCTGACCGATCCACCGTGTCTCGACCGGAGTCGCGACGGCCAACGCGCGCAGCAGTGAGTCCCGCTCACGCCACCGTTCAAGAGAGGCCAGAACTTCGAGCCGGAGGTCGGTCACGGCCAGAGAACCCGGGAGGTCCGCTTCCAGCTGAGCCAGCCCTTCCTCGGCCTCACGTACCCAGCCCCTCCTTACGCTCTCACGAACCCATATTCGCAAAACACGTGAATCGTCGGGGTGGTCGGCCACCAACTGATCGAGGATCTTTTCCGCGTCCTCTCCTCGCCCCTCACGCATCGCCACTGACCGCTCGAAGAGGCGCGAACCGGGTATGGTACTCGCCGCCCTCAGGAGCTGACCGATGTAGCGGGCGCGCTCGGCACCCGGCACGCCGCCATCCGTCGTAATGAAATGCCGGGCCAGGGCAAGGGCCGCCCACGGATCTTCGGTGTCAACCCCTCGGCTACGCTCAATCCACCGGTACTCGCCTGCCGGGTCGCTGCGCACGCGGGCCAGCTGCGCAGCGAGAAGAAACTCGGGCGCTGATGCGTTTTCCGCCTCGAGTCGCTGTGATAGCTCGGCGGAAGCGGGCGGCAGTGCGGCGGTGATTTCGGAATTGGCCCACCCTCCGTCAGCCTGGTCTATCCGGGTCACACCTTTGATCGGGCGTCCCTGATCATCGAGCAGGCTGAGACGAACCTCGGGGCCATCGGGAGATGCCACCTCCAACCGCAACCGGTGCAACCCTTGAGCGAGACGCAGGCGGTACCACGCGGCGCCTGGATCCACCTGTCCGCAGTTTCGGCGCCGATCGACCGGACGTCCGTCCAGCTCAAGGTTGTAGCCACCCCTCGCCTCGACTACCATCCAACCGTTCATTTCAGCTGCCGCGTCCAACGTCCAGGAGACGAGAAAGACGCCGTCAGCCATCATGGCCCGGGGCGGTCCATGCCATGCGTCGGCGGTCCGCATCAGCAAATGAAACGGAACTGCAGGATCGGACCACGTGGTACCGAGAGGTGGCAATTCCGAATCCGGCGGCACTACGTTTCGGTCAAGATCGAGGGCGCTGAAGACACCAAAAGTACCCGCCAGTTCGGCTGTTGTCAGGGCTCCGGCAGGCGGGCGGGCGCCGAGGCGGGCCGCCACCCGCTCGAGAATGAACCCGAGCTCCGGATCACGACCGTTGTCAACTGCCGTCAACACCTCTTCCGGCTCTGGGAGGTCCTCGATATTGGCGAGCCACCAGGAGGCGGCCGCCACTGCGTCGGCACTGTTCGGGTCTGCAGCAATGGTCGCCAGGGCGTGCTCACGGGCGCTGTTGAGGTCGAACTCCATCCCCGCCTGCCACACCTCCCACCAGCCCGCGTTGACCGCCAGCGACGGGACGACACAGACGACGATCAGGACTGCGCGGCGCCATAGATTGATCATGGTGCCTCCAACCGTCTCTCCAGGTGTCGCTCGACCGTCACCAGAAATTCCCGCAGTCCGCCAACCTCCTCTGCATCGAAGGTCCCTGCTTCAAAGTGCAGAGAGCCATCGACCCGGTAGCCGCTGCTCAGACCCGCGGTTGCAATACGCAAAGAACCGAACGGGGTGACCAGTTCAACCGCATCCGGCAGGGTTTTTGGCGGGCGTCCGAGATCGACCTCGAGGGACCATTCGAGGTCGGGTCGTACGTTGATCTTCAGAGGCCCATGTCGGATACCGCCCGGCACCATTCGAGCTGCCCACCCGAGCTCCCCGGGGTACGTGCCGACGCCACCACCGCTCGCCAGCGCAGTCTTCGAAATCGTGCCTTGGAGCTTAACAATTGTCGGATCTCGGCCCGGCACCAGTTGCATCATGGGCTCACCGGTGAGTTGGGCACCGGGAAAAAGCTCCTGCAACCAGCGCGCAAACCGTTGTGGATCCCGACTGCCGGCAAACCGTCCCCGTCGAAGGTCGGCTGCTTCACCCGTATCGCGAGTCTCGATCGAGATCGCCACATCGGATGCGTCGCCGGGTTCGAGGGTGAAGCGTATATTCGTCTTCCCGGCGCCCACCGTCGGCGAGAACTGAGGTTGACTCAGGGACCCGTCAACGACCAGAACAAATGCGTCCTGATCCATCGATGGTGGTGGATAGGGTGCGTGACCGGTTGCGGTTCCGTCGAGCCACAGATCGTCCTCGGGCAGGTAGACGATCGCGTGGTTGAAGACTTCGAGAACGGCGAGTTCGCTACTGACAGGACCAAGATCTGCGGTCCGGATCATCACCATTCGTGCCGGCACATCGATGGCGTCGAGCAATGCCACCAGAAGGGCGGCTTTGTCCTTGCAGTCGCCGATGCGATGGTGGAGGACCCAATCAGCAGAAAATGGGCGATAGCGATGCTCCCCAAACTCGAGTCCGACGTAGCGAATATCGATGGTTACGAAACGGTAGAGGCGGTTGATTCGTTCGAGTCGGTCGTCGAGACCATTGACCAGGCGATGAGCGGTTTCCTCCACCTGCTCCGACGTTCGTACTCTCGACGCCACGTGGCGTCCATACCAATCCGCCAGATCACCCCACTGAGGGTGGTTCGAGTAGATCAGGTAGGGCATTACCATGAGCTGTGGGGCGGCAGGTACGTCAGTTGGGATCGCTGGGAGGTCACGCCATTCCCAGTGCAGTCGGACGACGCCCTCCTGGTCCTCGTCGCGCACCGGTTCTCCCTCGAGGTTGGCAATTTCCCAATCCGGAAGAATCCCGCCCGGCGCCACCAACTCAACCTCCATCAGCGCCACCGGAACCCCGCGACCGAGGGGAATCAGCCCGCCATTGTACGGGCCGGTCTCGTTGGCCTCATCGGTTTCGGAAAGGACGTAGGCGATCTCGACGAGGTCGCCGTTTTCAAGCTCATCAAATCGAAGGATTCGCAAACGCGTGTCGTAGTAAAGGTTGAACTCGGGCTCTGACAGGCGGGGGGTGTCACCCTGGCGGGCACCTACCTCGGAGCCGTCGCGACGCAGGATTCTCGAACGCAGAACGCGCAGGCGCTGGTTTTCGGCGACATAGGGGATGTGTTGGCTGCGCAGTTCATCAGCTCGCGCAGCATCGGTGACCAAGAACACCTGCTGAACCCTTTCCTCAGTCAAGCGTGAAGGCAGGAATCGGATCTGTTGGTGGTCGAGAATTGCGACTGCCGGCGTCGCAGCCGGAGCCGCATCGGCCATCCGCCATAGCTCGTCCGGGGAACGAAGCCAGTCGAGATTCTCTCTCTCCTCACCCAGCAGCTCGAGCAGACGTTGAGCGCGGCGGTCCTGGGGTCGGATCTCGAGCACACCTCGAGCAAGCTCTGCTGCGGCCGCATCGTCGGCCACCGAGTGCTCGACACTCGCCAGCTCCATCATCAAATCGACATCGGTCGGTGAGCGTTCGAGGCCTACCGATAGAATCGACCGTGCCGATTCGAGATCCCCATCCGCGGCAAGCAGCCGCGCAAGACGGACCCTGGTTCGTGGTGCGTTCGATTCACGCTCGAGACGCGTCGACAAAAGCTCCCTCATCGCCACGCCATCGCCACAGCTTTCCGCCATCCTCTCGTTGAGCTCCATGACGTCGACTGCTCCTGGCGTCACATCTGTGAGCCTCATCGCGGCTTCCGCAGCGAGATCCCAACGGCGGGATTCGATAGCCGCTTGGGCGAGACTCATGTTGACCCGAACGCACAGTGGATAATCACGACCCAACTCGGCCAGCTTCGGCACGACCAATGGCCCCCATAAAGCCGCATCAAAATCGAGCATGGCGCCGCGAATGACGGCACCGGCGGTGTCCGCTTCGGCCAGCAGACTGTGGGCCTGCTCGTACAGCCCTCGTTCTCCGTACCAGGCCGCCAGCTCGAGTCGGGCCCACAGCAGCTCAGGGTCTTCTTTCAGCGCCCCCGAAAGGAGGTCCCGCGATGCCCCCGGCTCGGTAGTGACGAGCCATTCCAGGAGCCGTGCTTCACCCGGCATCTCGGCGCGAGCATTCCGGCACGCTGCGCGAGCGCTACCTCCCCCTACCGGTTCCGGATGCCGGGCGACGAGAAAGGCCGCCAGAGCCATCGCAGCCTCAGGGGTCCCCTTAGCAAGTGCATCGCGGATCTCCGAACCGAGCTCGCGGACTTCTGGCGGCTCAGAGTCGATCGCTGGATACACGGCGGGCGGCTGCCGAATTTCTCGGACCCCATCAATGGTCGAGCCGTCAGGTCGGGTGAGACGCGCACGAAGCCACCAGCGCTCGTCCTCAGAAGCAACAGCAATGACGACTGCATTCTCTCCCTCGCGCAGCCACCCGCCGCCGACCGCCTGGTCGGGTGCCCGGTCCAGGGGCTGCGGCGTGGTCGCCAGCTCAACACCGTTGAGCCAAACTCGCGCAACCTGCGCTACCCCCACCCGCACCGCCACCGGCTGTTCGCGATCGCTCACCACCGTTGTTGCGAGGTAGGCCATCTGTCGTTGCGGAGGCCAGGCGAGACCCGACACACGAACCCATCCCGACGGATCGGTGCCCGGCGTCGCCCGCCACTCCAGTTCAGCCGGAGGCGGTACCGCAACTTGATCGAAATCGGTGAGCTCCTCGAGGGCCACCGGTTCGTGAAACCACCACGAGGTGAGCCCACCCATGGTACGAAAGAGCTCCCGCGCGACAGCGTCGCGGCCGCGGTCAATTTCGATTTCCGCGCGCATCAAACGGATTTCATCCACCATCAGCGGATCGATCGGCCGTGCAGCGGCAAGACGGTCGAGGCCACGCTCGGCGAGCGTCCAGTCTTCGAGAGTCGTACGCCAGCTGAAAGCGAAGACGAGATGATGGTAGTCGACCGGGGTCAAACCACCCTCGACGGCCGCCTCAATATGACGTTGGACGCGGTCCTCAATTGGACCGGCATGTACTGCCGGCGCAAGACACAGAAGAAACAGGGTCAGCCCAACGAGTGTGCGGTTATGCACCATCGATGCTTCTTTGCTGATCTTCGTGAAAAGGTATCGTTGCGCCCTCATATGACACCCGAGTATGGCAGATCCTTCGATGATCCCGCGCCCGAGTCCGCGTCCGAAAGACTCACCACCAAGGGCACCAAGAACACCAAGGGAATTTCCCGAGTTCTTTTCTCGCTCATCGGGATGCGATGCTCGGACATCGAAAGGAACTTCGAGGGATTTCAGGCAGATTCTCCCGAAAACCCTGAAATTACTTGGTGACCTTGGTGTCTTGGTGGTGAAAGCGGATGGGTTGGGGAACGTTATCCGCTATCCTTCCCCGATGACGACGAACCACCTGGCCGCGATCACCTTCGACGCCGGCGGGACCATGATCTATTGCGACCCGAGCCCGGGTGAGCTCTACGCCCACCACCTGAGTCGTCTCGGCCGTCCCGTCCAAGCCGATGAGGTCGGACCGATCTTTCGGGACGCCTGGGCTGCCATGCAGCGCCGGTCGGTTCCAGGCCAGGATCGGTACAACTCCATCGCCGGCGGAGAGCTCGCCTGGTGGGGTGCCTTCGTGCGGGAGGTGCTCAGCCGGCTCGACCATGATGCTCCCTGGGAGCCACTCCTTGAGGATCTCTATGCGGCATTCTGCGAGGCCAGTATTTGGAAGGTCTTTCCCGAGACCATGAGCACCCTCGAGGCCCTCGCCGGACGCGGAGTCCGGCTGGCGGTAATTTCAAACTGGGACCGGCGTTTGCCTGACATCCTCCGTTCGCTCCATATTTCCGAAATCTTCGAGACGGTCACCGTGTCATCCCATGAGGGGGTTGAAAAACCATCGTCCGAGATCTTTCGTCGCACGCTCGAACGGATGGAGATCTCGGCTGAAGAGACGATCCATGTCGGTGACTCTCCGCTCGAGGATTACAGCGGCGCCGAGAACGCGGGCCTCGGCGCAGCCCTGATCGACCGCCATGAGCTCTTTGTGGGAGAGCTCTATCGGCGTATTTCCTCGCTCAGCGAGATACTCGACCTGGTGGGGTAACAGGTGGTGATTTCCCTGCAGACCGGCATTCTCAAGTGGTGTTCGGACTCGGACGCGGGCGCGGACTCGGACGCGGGCAGGATAAGATAAACCCATGCTTCATGCCGTCATCATGGCCGGGGGATCGGGAACCAGGTTCTGGCCTGCCTCACGCCGCGACCGTCCCAAACAATTTCTGACTCTTGCCACCGATACGCCGCTGCTGCGGATGACGTTCGAGAGGCTCGAAGGGCTGGTGCCGCCGGAGCGGGTGTGGGTCGTGACAACCGCTGCAACCGCCAATGCCAGCCGCGGCATCCTTCCCGAGCTGCCGGCCGGAAACGTTCTCGCTGAGCCGGTGGGGCGAAATACCGCCGCCTGTGCGGGTTTTGCCGCCCACGCCGCCCGCCGATCACGTCATCGGTCAGGAGGAACGCTTCCGCTCAGCGATGGCTGCAGGTGCGAATCTGGTCGGGCGGGAAGGCGGTCTGCTGACTTTTGGTGTCCAACCGACGAAACCTGAAACCGGATACGGATATCTCGAACTCGGTCAGGAACACTTCCGGGACGGTGAATGGGCGGTTCACCATCTGCAACGGTTCGTTGAAAAGCCGGATCTGGAGCGGGCGCAACGCTATCTCGAATCGAAACGGTTTCTGTGGAATGCCGGAATATTCGCATGGCGCGCAGTCGATCTCCTCGATGAAATCCGCCGCCAACTGCCCGAGCTCGGCGAAGGCCTCGGTCGGCTGGCAGAAGCCATCGGGTCTTCCCAGGCCAATGCCGTGGTTGCAGAGGTCTACCCGACCCTGCCCGCAACATCTGTAGATTTTGGGGTCATGGAGGGAGCCCAGAAGTGCTGGACCGTTCCGGTCGACTTCCCGTGGTCCGACGTGGGTTCGTGGTCAGCACTCACCGAAGAGATCCCAGGCGATTCATCCGGAAACCACCGCCGCGGACGGGTTTATTCGAAAGATTCGTGCGGCAATGTTCTGGTCAGCACGGGCCCGGCACTCTCAGTGGTTGGCATCAGCGATCTCGTGGTTGTCGCCACGCCGGACGCGGTGTTGGTCGTACCGAAGGATGAAGCGCAACGGGTCAAGGAAGTGGTTGAAGCACTCCGCGAAAAGGGATGGGATGACGTCCTTTAGACCAGTTTTGAGTTCTTAGTGTTGAGTTTTGAGTTCCCACCCAACCCCCCGGGGCTGTTTGTGGGTGGGCGGCGGATAACTCAAAACTCATAACTCAACACTCAAAACTACTTCTTCTCTCTGAGTCCGAATTGCTCGAGCTTGCGATAGAGGGTGGATCTACCGATGCCGAGCTGGCGCGCGACGTCGGAGAGATTGCCCTTGTTGTTCTCCATCGCCCGAACGATGGTCTCGCGCTCGAGTTCCTCGAGATTCAATGTGCCGCTGGCGGACCCCGAGTCCGCTGGAGGCTGAGCTCCCAATCCGGCCGACGGTTGATCCTCACCAATCCCGGGTGGTAGATCCTCGAGTTTGAGTTCGAGCCCTGAAGAAACTAGAAGCGTGCGGTGGATCACGTTCTCGAGCTCGCGGACATTCCCAGGCCAACCGTGGGCCGCCATCGCATCCATCGCCTGGGCTTCAACTCGGGTCACCCGCTTGCCGGCATCGCGGGCGTATTTCTCGAGAAAATGCTCGACCAGTAAAGGGATGTCCTCCCGCCGGTCCCGCAGTGGCGGTAGGGTGATTGGGAAGACAACCAAACGATAATAGAGGTCCTGGCGAAACGAACCCTCCTCGACCATTTTCGCGAGGTCGCGATTGGAGGCGGAGATCACCCGGACATCGAGTTCGATGGTCTCGATGCCTCCAACCCGTTGTATGACCCGCTCCTGAAGGACCCTGAGCAATCTCGCCTGGGCCGAGGGTGACATCTCGCCGATTTCATCGAGAAAAATGGTGCCGCTGGATGCCTGCTCGAACTTGCCGGGGTGTGTCGCCAGAGCCCCCGTGAACGCGCCCTTTTCGTGACCGAAGAGCTCACTCTCCTGTAACCCCTCTGGAATCGCTGCACAATTGACATCGATGAACGGTCCATCCGAACGCAATGATGCGAAGTGGATCGCCTTGGAAACGAGTTCCTTGCCGGTCCCACTTTCACCGGCGATGTAGACCGTAATCTCGGATTCGAGCACCTTTTCGACCTGATCGTAGACCTTTCGCATCGCCGCCGAAGAGCCGACAATGCTGCGGAGGTGGTATCGATCCGAAAGCTCTTCCTTGAGACGTTCCACTTCTTTTGCCAGGCTGCCGTGAGACAGAGCGTTGCCGAGGGTGGTCAGAAGCCGTTCCTGATCGATCGGCTTGGTCAAATAGTCGTAGGCCCCGAGTTTGGTCACCTCGACGGCTCGCCGGACGTCGTGGTCAGCAGTCACCATGATGACTGGAAGTTTCGGATGGAGACGGGAAACTTCCTTGAGAACCTCCACGCCGTCGACCCCGGGCATCATGAGATCGAGGAGGATGGCGTCCGGCGGTCCGCCCGAACTCGCCAGAACCTCGGCCCCGGAAGCGAACGCGTCAACCTCATACCCGGCCTCCGTCACCATGAAGGTCACGAGTTCCCTGATCGCCGGATCGTCGTCCACCACCCAAATCATCTTTTTGTCCACCATGGTGTCTCATTTTACTGTAGTCACGGCGGAGCCCGAAGAGCGACTCGTCACGATAAAGCTGAAAGCGAACCCGGAAGCCCGACTCCCCATTCGAAGTCAGAAGAGCGTCAATTCTCAGCGCCCTTCCGCCGCAGACATACGAGCGTAACGTCGTCTTCAGGCTCGCCACCATCAATATGATCGGCGAGGGCGACGGTGAGCCTCTCGATCACATCCCGTGGGCTCCCATCAACGTCGAAACAGGCGCGGATTCTGTCGAGCCCAAACTCATTAGAGCCTCCGATGCCGCCCGCTTCGAGGAGGCCATCGGTATAGAGCAGTACCGTATCGCCCTTGGCGAGCGACGCTTTTTCGGATTCGAAGCTCTGGTCGCGGAGTAGGCCGATTGGACGGCCAGTAGCTCCATAGTCATGGACAGAACGGTTCCGCCTCAGCATCAATGGCGGATGGCCGGCGCTGACCCAGGTCAGGGTCTCGTTCGCAGAATTCCACTCCGCCGCCACCAGGGTGGCATACTTGCGACCGCGGGTAAGGCGGCAGAGGATTTCGTTGATGTCAGCAACTATCGAGGTCAAGGGCTCGGACGCCGTACGCCGAGACCACAAACAGGCCTGGATATTCGACGCCACGAGGCCGGCCGGAACACCCTTGCCGGAGACATCGGCGACCACAATCCACCAGCGGTCATTGCCGACCGGGATGACATCCCAGTAGTCACCACCTACCTCGTGACAGGGTTCGAAGAGGACCTCGATCTCGAGACCCGGGATGTCGGCACGGCCCTCGGGTTGCAGGGCCCGCTGGATCTCGGCCGCAAGCCGGACCTCGCGACGCAGCTGTTCTCGGGCCACGATCTCCCGGTGGAGATCGGCCGTTGTCAGCGCGATCGCGAATGGAACTCCGAGCTCGGCCAGAAATTCCACGTCCGCAACTGAGAAGTTCCCGTCCCGATGATTGAGGAGCTGCAGCACCGCGATCATCAATCCTTCTCGGTCACGAACCGGCACCGTCAGCAGTGACCGCGTTTGGAACCCGGTGAGTTGGTCGACCTTGGGGTCGAACCGTGAATCGAGGTATGGATCGTCCAGGATTTCTGCGTCGCCCGACGCCGCCACTGCACCGACGATGCCTTCACCCACCTCCACCGTCAGAGGACCTGTGGTCAGACCCTGGGCAACCATCGATCGCAAACGGCCGGTCTCCCGGTCAACCAAGAATAGGCTCCCGCGCTCGGCATGAATGAGCCGTGTTGCGATGCAGACAACGTGCTCGGCAAGTTCGGCCAGATCGAGGGTCGAGTTGACCATCAATCCGGCCTCGACTACTGCCTCCAACCTCCGAACTCTCTCACGAGCCTCGGCAAGCTCATCGATCGTCGATTCGCAATTGCTCACAATGCTCCCCAATAGCGTCGAGGGATCATCGTAGCGTAGATCGGAAGGCGAAACGGCTATGCGGCAGGACGGCTTTTCGGCCGCAAAAGCGTTCCTGCTTCGCGCCGTATAGCCGTATACCCGAATAGCCGTCGGGTGGGCGCGGGTCAGTGAAGGACCGAAGCGATCCAAACGGAGAGCGCTTCCGCCGCCATATCCCCGCGCAGGGCGGTTTCGACTGCACCTGCGTCGGCGAGGGCATGCACCAGGTCTTCATCGGAGTATCGGCCGGCTCCTTTGAACAGCCGTCCGAGTACGAAGAGGGTCGGCGCCTTCTTTCCCGCTCGCTGGATCGGCGAAGGCGCGTCGGCTTTCAGGAGCTCGACGAGTTTTGGACCGAGCCCGTTTTTGAATCGTCTCGGGTACCAGAAGTTGTCTCGGGTCTTTTCGGGCGACATCTCCCCGAGGAGCCCATTCTCCTCCGAGAGTCTCCTCAGATAGAGGAGGTTCTGGAGGATCGACACAACCTGGCTGAAGAGCAGGTACTGAGCGCCCTTGGTGTTCACTGTCCGTCCCTGCCGGTCACGCACCTGAATGCCGGCCTCGGTGGCCGCCATGATGTCGAGAACCGGCGCAGCCTGGCGCTCGAAGACCGCATCCCAAACAACGTCGAGAGAGCGCTCTTGGGGAAAGCTGAGGGCCAGCACCAGCTCCTCGTCAACCATCCCGTTGACGTTGGCCGCTGCCAGTTTCCGTCCCTCTTGAACGAGCAACCGGGGGGCGAAACCCAGACGTTCGAGCAGCAGTCGACTCGCCTCCGGCGTGAACCGGACATCGCCGACCACCTTTGAAAGTAGCTTTCGGAGCATCGCTTCCTGTTCCCTCGACAGAACGGCGTCTTCCCACGGTTTGGGTGGTTCAGGAACAGGCTGCCAGCGAAATCCGCCGGCAGCGTCAACCGCATCCACGAGCGCACCGTTGGGTTTGCTGTGACAGTGAGCGCCCATGACCAGGGCAATGCCGTCGGCTATCCCTTCACCCAACACCTGCACTACCGGCGCCGCATTCACAGCCGCCTTTTCGGCTGGGCGCGGATCCGGCGGACGTCTCGCTGGTATGTCGATCCAGGTGCGGATGTCTGGCACCACCAGGACGCGCTGTGGGGCGAAGAGCGAAGGTGAGCAGAGTTCGACGGAGAGGTCTTCCGGCGTCAGAGCCTCGGACAAGGTTTCGGGATCAATATCCCCGAATTCGGCGCATACCGCCCGCACCGCTTCACCGAGCGCTTCCTCGAGCAGGTAATCATCGGACGAGGCGACGAGAATAATCGGCGCGCTCACCTCCACCCCCGCTCTGGTTGGATTGATGTCTCGTGCTTCGCTCGGCTTTTCCGGATCATGATCGCGTGAAAGTGGAGAATGATCGAAAAGCCTCAGATTTCTCCACGATCCTGCAGCTCCTGACACTCGATGCAGTGACGCGCCCACGGCACCGCGTCGAGGCGACCCAATTGGACCTTTTTCTCGCATGAAACGCAGGTCCCATAGGTGCTTTCCTCGATGCGATCGAGGGCGCCATCGACCCGTCGCAGGATGTCTCGCTCCTTGGCAGTCACTTGGTAGCTCAGATCACGAATCACCGTGGAAAGGGCGCGGTCGCCGAGGTCCGGCGCTTCTTTGTCATTGGCCTCGGTTTCGCTGGAACGCGCTGCTTTGACGAGCTGCAGGAGGGACTCCCGCTTTGCAAGTAGTTGTTTGCGATAGCGTTCTCTCTGTCTCTTGTTCATCGCTCAATCCTCCGAAAGGGCGGCCCAATTCCGCCCACAACAGTGTGGCCTCCGGTCCTCCATTTGACCGTCCCTCATTGTACGCCGACTCGGTGATACGCACCACCACCCAGCATGTTGGCAGCGCGGAAAAGCTGCTCCCACAACACAAGTCGGGCCAAAAGGTGGGGCAAGGTCATGCTCCCCAGCGATAGCTTCTCATCGGCGCGAACGACGAGGTCTTTATCGAGGCCGAGGTCGCTGCCGATGGCAAAGAGAATGCCCTCTACACCCTGGTCAGCTTGGTTCTGCAGGCTTTTCGCGAATGCGTCGCTGGTGTGGGTCTGGCCGTGTTCGTCGAGGGCCACGAGCCGCCAACCGGGCTCGAGATGACGAACCAGGATATCGGCCTCGAGTCGCAGCACCCGCCCGGGGTCCTTGTCGCGTCCACCCGAGGAAGTTCGTAGCGGACGGTCTTCGGCCGGCCACCTGCGATGGACCCTTTTGCGATAGGTCTCGACCTCTCGTTCATAAGGGCTCGCCGTCGGTCGGCCGAGCCAGGCCACGCGCACCTTCACTGCGGATGGCCCTCATCGATTCCGAGCTTCACCGCATCGAGCTTCGGAGCATCACCCCACAGGCCATCGAGTCCGTAGTAAATCCGACGCTCTTCGGTAAAGACGTGAACCACGAACTCGCCATAGTCGAGGAGCACCCAATCCGCCCGTCTCTCACCCTCAACGTGGAGGGGCCGTCTGCCGGCCTCCTTGAGCTGCCGCTGGACCGCGTTAGCGATCGCCGCAACCTGGCGGTCACTGGCGCCGGAACAGATCAGGAGACTGTCGGTGTAGGAGGTGAGGTCGGAGACCTCGAAGCCGACGATCTGGAACGCCTTCTTGTCGGCTGCGGCCTGCGCAGCGGTTCGGAGCGAATCCATCAGTTGAGCGTCCGCCATCATTCCTCCGTCATCGAGGCCGGCGAGTAGAGGTCGTACTTTTCGATATAGGAGTGGACCTCGTGCGGTACGAGCTCGCGAATCGGCAGTCCGCGACGCTGACGATTCCGGATCGAGGTGCCGGAAATTGGAAACGGCTCATGGTTGAGCAGATAGATCGTCAGCTCCTCGGGGTTGGGAACCTCCTCGAACGGTTCGACGAGTTGGAGCCGCGGCAGCAGCCGTTCCGGCACCCGTTTCTCGAGTTCCTTGCCCCACATGTGGGCCCTATGGAGAATCACGAGGTGGACCGAATCCACCAGCTCTTCCCACATTTCCCAAGAGGCGATCTGTGAAAAGGAATCCGAACCAAGGATGAAAAAGAAGGTGCTATCCGGATATCGCTCTCTGAACCGTCGAACGGTCTCCACGGAGTAAGTCGGCTGCGGGGCAAAGACCTCGTCGTCGGAGGTGAAGAAATTGTCGTAGGGCAACGTCGCCATGGCGACCATCGCGAGTCGATGGGTGACCGGGGTGAGTGGCCCCACATTCTTGTGCGGCGGCGATCCGGCGGGCACGAAGTACACCGATTCGAAGAGAAAGGTCTCCTGTGCACGCACCACCGGCACCAGATGGCCGAGATGGAAGGGATCGAAGCTCCCGCCATAGATCGCGATTCGCCGTGTCATTGCTTTTCCTTGGCCTCCTCGACCAGATCGAACAGCGTTCCCACTAACTTGTCGATGCCCTCTCCGGTGACCGCGGAGATGGCGGTCGACCGGACGCCGTTGGCCTTCGCAGTGGCCTCCAACTCGGCGAGCCCGGCCTCGCGGTCGGCCATCGCGTCGAGCTTCGTGCCTATCAGGACCCAGGGCCGGTTTTCGAGCGGTGCCGTGTGGGCCTCGAGTTCACCACGAATAGTATCAACTCGATCGCCAAGCGAAGAATCCGAGGCCAGATCAACGAGATGGACCAGCACCGGGCAACGCTCGACATGGCGCAGGAACTGGATTCCGAGTCCGGCGCCCTCGTGGGCTCCTTCGATGATGCCCGGTATGTCCGCCATCACCAGGGTTCGAAGATCGTCGCCCTTTGGGCTGACCACTCCCAGGTGGGGTTCGAGGGTGGTGAATGGGTAGTTGGCAACCTTCGGCCGTGCCGCGGAGAGCCGAGCGAGCAAGGTTGATTTGCCTGCATTGGGAAGGCCCACCAGACCGACATCGGCAAGCAGTTTGAGCTCCAGATCGAGCTCCAACTCCTCGCCCTCGGCCCCATCCTCAGCGGTGCGTGGAACGCGATTGATCGAGCTGGCGAATCGTGTGTTGCCACGTCCGCCACGCCCACCCTTCGCTACCACCATCTCCTGCCCATGTTCCACGAGATCACCGAGGACCTCGCCGTTTGTGGCGTCTCGCACCACGGTTCCGGGCGGAACCTGGAGGCGAATGTCCTCGCCACCGGCGCCCGTTTTGTTCGAGCCGCGTCCGTTTTGGCCGCGTTCCGCCCGCACCTGGCGCCGGTTGTGGAGATGGAGGAGCGTGTTGAGACCCTCACCAACAACCAGGATCAAATCGCCCCCGCGGCCCCCGTCGCCGCCGTTTGGTCCGCCGCGAGGCACAAACTTCTCGCGCCTGAAGGAGACGCAGCCATTGCCGCCTCTACCAGCGGAAACCGTGATCCGTACTGAATCGACAAGCATCGCTTACCGCCGCGACACCGTCGCGCTCGGTCGCTTGTCCTGAAATGTCATGTGGGTTCAGCGCGCCAATCAGCTGGGAACGATGCTGATGAAGCGGCCCATACGGCCCCGATTCTGGAATTTCACGGAGCCGTGGGAAGTCGCAAACAGCGTGTCGTCGCCGCCACGCATGACGTGCTTCCCTGGCTTGAAGCGGGTGCCGCGTTGACGGATGAGGATGGTCCCCGCCGTCACCTGCTGACCGTCACCGACCTTTGTGCCGAGACGTTGGGCGTTGGAATCACGGCCATTACGGGTTGAGCCCTGTCCTTTTTTATGCGCCATGATGCCCCCTAGGCTTCGATGGCCTCGACGCGAACCCTGTAGTAGTCCTGCCGATGGCCCTGGGTCTTCTTATAACCCTTGCGTCGCTTCTTCTTGAAAACAATGATCTTGTCGCCACGGACCGGCGCCACCACCTGGCTGCGCACCACCACGCCGTCAACCGTCGGCTGTCCGACGCGAACGGCATCGCCCTGGCTCACCAGCATGACCTTTTCGAAGAGCAGGTTGTCGCCCTTCTTGAGATCGGGCTGAGTGCGTTCCACCAGCAGCTCATCGCCCGGGCTGACCCGGTACTGTTTGCCGCCGTGCTCGACTATCGCGTAATCAGTCATTCCACACCTCTCCCCTACACAAAGGGGCGCTATTTGTAACAGACAGGCCGTTTCGTGTCAATAGTTACCACGCGGCCCCCGCCCAGATGCAAGATACAAGTCTCAAGATAAAAGGCCACCCACCCGCCCCCACGGTCTCACCGTCTCCGGTGATCGGAGATCTTGCATCTTGGATCTCGCATCTTGGATCTGGGCGGGTGGATCAGTACCCCGGGGGGCGCTCCCCCTGCGGGCGTTGGAACCCTTCTCCACGGGCACCGGGGCGGCGTTCCTGCTGCGGCCGGTTCTGCTTCATCCGCTGCTTGATCTCCTCGATTTTCCGCCACTGTTCGTAGGTCAGGACCAGACGCACCTCGAGCAGCATTTCGAAGCGCTCGTTTTCGAGCTTCTGGCGAGCGGTCTGAAAAACGGCGTAGGCGCTTCGTACCGGCGCCGGGTCAAACTCCTGCTGGTCGACTGAGTCCGCGAGATCGAGCCCCGCCCTGTCAACATCGGCCTTGAGGTCGATCATCTTCCGCGCGTGCTGGTAAACGATTCCCCGGATCTGGTCCTGCTGTTCATCGGCAAGACCGATGTGGTTCACCAATCTCGGGTTCTCCCACCACTTCCCCGGGGGGAGATCGAAGTCGTTCGCCGCCAACGGGCCCGCCACCGCGAGAACCGCGATGATGATCAGTGTCTTTTTCATGACTGCCTCCACTTTCGCCCTCTCACGACGTTCCATTGTCGAAAATTGCATCATCCATCCCCTGGTCCAGGAGCTCGAAGCCCGGGATGGAGTCATCGGCCAACATCGCGTCAACCTCGGCCAAAATCTGTTCCACCGGGAGTTCGGAGACAACCCCCGGGTCGACCACCGGCGCCGGCTCCCACAGCGCCCTGAGCCCGATCGCGGCCACCAGAACAGCCGCCACGGCCAACAATGGACGGGTCCACAGTCTCCGTTTGGGCCGCGCTATTGGTGTCGCCGGCAGCTGCAGCATGATTTCCTGCCGTTGCCGCTCCCAGTCCGGGGCCTCGGCCTCGAGATCCTCCAGTCGGGCGTCGATGACCTCTCGCATTGCGAACACCTGCCGGCGGCAGCTCACGCACGAACCGAGGTGCTCTTCAACTGCCGCTTCGAGCTCGAGACCGGCCACCGCCGCAGTGATTTCATGCTCTTCGAGATGGCTCTTCATCGGTATGCTCCCAACTCCTCCCGCAGCTTGTGCACCGCACGGTGCAGCTGCGTCTTGACCGTGCCCACGTGAACATCGAGCGCTGACGCGATCTCTTCGAGCTCCATCTCGGCGTAGAAACGGAGACGGAAGATCTCTCGCTGACGGGGTGGCAGCTTTTTCTCCTGGGCCAAGAGAGAGGCAACTGCCTGTTTCTGCATCGACCGGCCTTCCGGCCCTGCCGCGTCGTCTGGCACCCGATCGAGGAGGCCGAGCTCGTCATCGCCTTCGGATTCGTCGTCTACGATCGCCTCACGTCGTCGCCTGCGCAGTTCGTCAAGGCAAGTATTGATGGCGATTCGGGTGAGCCAGGTCGAAAACGCGGCCCTTCGATCGAAGTCGCCGATTCGGGTAAACGCTTTGACCAGGCTGTCCTGGGCCACCGCATCGGCCTCGGCCAGGCCCACATACTGCCGGCACACCATCCATACCCGGCGCTGGTGGCGGTTGACCAACTCGCCAAACGCATCGTGGTCGCCGTTCTGCGCCCGCAGTACCAGCGCGTCGTCCGCTTGGGAAAGATCTTTTCGAGATGGATCCATGGCCTTTGCTCGCAACACACCCCTTTGACGATCGCCGTCTTCAGGGGTTGACACTGGAAGACCCTCGCAAGGTGATCACTGAAAAAAAGGATACAAGATGCAAGTCTCAAGATACACGGCCGCCCGACCACCCCATCGGTCTTACCAACTCCTGTAGTCGCAGATCTTGCATCTTGTATCTTGCATCTTGAATCTCTGCGAAGGATTGGTGCTGAATCAGGTCCTACGGCGAACGAATGATCGCCCCTACCTGTCAGGCACCACCACATTCAACGCCCCCGGCAGCACCTCGAAGCGTGCTATCGGCGGCTCGAGAGTCACCGAGTTGCCATCAAGGTGGGCGGGCAGGGGCTCCTCGAAATTAAGTTCGAGCCACGGCGCCTGCAGCTCGTGGGTTCCCTTCTTGGCGCCCAGGGTGCCCTTCATCGCGGCCGCCAGGCGCATGAGCCTTCCGAAGGGGCCGACCTCCTCCACCAGACAGGCGTCGAGCAACCCGTCATCGGGCACAGCGGCAGGCGTCAATGCAAAACCGCCACCGGTGGTCGGGCCGCCGTGGACCGCGAGAATCAGCATGGTTCCGTTGTAGCTCCGGTCTCCAGCGACCATCCGGACTCTCTGCATGCGGTATCGAAAAAGGGACGCGAGTGCGGCCACCAGATAAACGAGGATCCCACGCAGCAGGGGGACCTTGGCCGCCTTGATACTCATCGCGCGATCGTTGATGTCGCCGGTGAGGCCGATACCGATCGCGTTGAAGACGACGTGGTCGCCGATGCGGATGAGGTCGACTGACCGAATCCGGCCATCGACCACCGCTCGTGCCGCCTCCTCTAGATCCTGGGGCACACCGAGGGTCCGCGCGCCGTCATTGCCGGTGCCGAGGGGCAGAATCGCCAGCTCGCCACCACCCGCTCGGTGCAGCCCTTCCGCCGCCTCGCAGACCGTGCCGTCGCCACCCGCGACCACGACTCGTTGCACGCCCTCGGCAACTGCCTTCGCCGCAAGCTCGGTGGCGTGCCACGGCGCCTCGGTGAAGACGACCGGTGATGAGAGGCCGCTCTCCGAGAGGCGTTCAGCGATCTGCGGCCACTCGCGGCCGAGCCGCCCGCCATCTGCCGCTGGATTGACGATGATTCTCACCGCAGAATCGTAACAGACACGACCGGTGTGGGAATCACACAATGCCCCGTTGGAATAGAAACGCGATCGTCGAATTTTCACCTCTGGTGACGTGTAGAATCATCAGGTCGAAATCTGGTGACCTGGTCCGCAAAAAACAAATACCGAGGTGAACATGTTCGAGTTCGCGATCGTTGTCCTTTTTGCGCTCGCCATCTCCGATCTGATCGTCGGTGTCAGCAACGACGCGGTCAACTTCCTCAACTCGTCGATCGGGTCGAGGGTCGCGCCACGAACCGTGATCATGATCATCGCCAGTCTCGGCATGCTCGCCGGTGTGATGTTCTCCACCGGCATGATGGAGGTGGCCCGCAAAGGCATCTTCCACCCGCAGTTCTTCACCATGCCCGAGCTGATGACGATCTTCCTCGCCGTCATGCTCACCGATATCATCCTGCTCGACCTTTACAACACCTTCGGCCTGCCGACCTCGACGACGGTCTCAATTGTCTTCGAGCTCCTCGGGGCAGCGGTCGCGGTCTCCCTTCTCAAGATCAGCCAGGCCGGAGAGCCGTTTCGCGAGGTCGTCAACTACATCAACACGGCCAAGGCAATGGCCATCATTTTCGGCATTTTGCTGTCCATCGTGGTGGCATTTATCGTCGGAGCGTTGGTACAGATCGCCACCCGGCTCCTCTTCACTTTCGACTATCAAAGGAGGATGAAACGATACGGGGCACTGTGGAGCGGCGCCGCGCTGTCCGCAATCATCTATTTCATACTCATCAAGGGTGCAAAAGGAGCCTCCTTCATCACCCCCGAGACCCTTGCCTGGATCAAAGGGCACACTGGTCTCATTCTGTTGGCATCCTTCGTCTTCTTCACCGTGGTGCTCCAGTTTCTGATGACCTTCACCCGGATCCACATTCTCAAGGTTGTCGTGCTGGTCGGCACCTTTGCCCTCGCCATGGCCTTCGCCGCAAACGACCTGGTCAATTTCATCGGCGTGCCGTTGGCCGGTCTGGCTGCGTACTCGGAGGCCGGTGCGACCGCGGATCCCTTGACTGCCACAATGGAGGCGCTGTCACAGCCGGTTCGATCCAACACCGTCTTTCTCCTGATCGCCGGCGTCATCATGGTTGTGACCCTGTGGCTGTCCCGCAAGGCGAGAACTGTAACCAAAACGGAGGTTCGTCTCGGTCGACAGGAGGAGGGCTACGAGAGGTTCGAGTCCACCGCCCTGTCGCGCGCCGTTGTCCGACTCGTGTCAACGGTCTTCACAACCGGTGGGCGGTTGGCACCAACCGCACTTCGCCGGTGGACAAACCACCGGCTCGATCGTTCGGAGTTCCGCCCCCCGCCAGCCGCCGACGGTACGGTGCCGTCATTCGACCTTGTCCGAGCGGCGGTTAACCTCATGGTTGCGAGCGCGCTGATCTCGCTCGCCACCTCGCTCAAGCTCCCGCTGTCCACCACCTACGTCACCTTCATGGTTGCGATGGGAACCTCGTTCTCGGACCAGGCATGGGGTCGAGACAGCGCCGTCTATCGCGTGAGCGGCGTGTTGACTGTGATCGGTGGTTGGTTCTTCACCGCCATGATGGCGTTTACCGTTTCGGGGATCTTCGCCGTCATCGTTTATTTCGGCAAGGTCTGGGGAATCGTCGCCATCGGCGCCGCGGCAATCCTGCTCCTGGTCCGAACTCACGGCCTTCACAAGGTCCGTGAGAAAGAGGAAACCGCACTGGATGTCTTCAACCTGCGAAAAATCACCGATGCGACCTCCGCGGCCAGCACCACATTCGAGCACACCGGGATCTTTCTGCGCGAGGTCGGCAAGGTCCTCGATATCGCATTTTCCGGACTTTTCGCCCTCGACCGCTCGAAGCTCAAAACGGCCCGCGAAGGGCAGAAGGAACTGCAGCGTTGGTCGAACATCATCGCCGCCAATATCTTCAAAGTGCTGCGTCTTCTCGGTCGTGCCGAGAAGGTCGGCAACACCGAACGGTTCGCGCAAACGATCAGCTCGCTCCAGGAGATCACCGAGAGCGCTCGCGATGTTGCTATGCGAGCCTATGTCCACGTCTCCAACCATCACTCTGGTCTGCTGGATTCACAGATCGAGGAGTTGGGCAGTATTTCGAAGATCGCTTTCGAGGTTCTTGGGACAACTCATCCAAGACTCGACTGAGCATCCTTTCCTACAGCCTCGCCTGGGATTGCCTGAAAATCGCCGAGCACACGGCCAGCCTCCAGACAGTCTTCCAAGACCCGTTCCGTCCCACCCTAGACGACACAGATGATGGGTCATCGCCGGTCGAGGCGGGCGCCTGATTACGGATTTCGTCCGCCGGTCTTCCAGGCCCAAAACTGTTACGATGTCGAAATGAACCGCGGTCGTCGACCGCAATCGCGGCGATTGATCCAGCACAAGGAGGCTCTCACTTCATGAGCGATCGCGCCAATCCAACGGCTGCCGCCGACACCGCGACACCGTTCCTGAAAAACACCACGGTGCGGGTCATCGCTCTGGTTGCAATCCTCTACGGCTTCCTGGTCAGTATCGGCATGATTGGCACGGCCTTCAAAATGTTCTCCGGTGGTTTCGTCGGCGACCTGATCCAGAGTGCGTCCAACCCGCTGATAGGGCTTTTTGTTGGCATTCTGGTGACCAGTCTCGTGCAGTCTTCGTCGACCACCACATCACTTGTGGTCGCGCTGGTGGGCAGCGGCACCATGCCTGTCGCAACGGCTATCCCGGTCGTCATGGGCGCAAACATCGGCACCTCGGTGACCAACATTCTGGTGAGCCTTGGTCATATCGACCGCGGCCACGAGTTTCGCCGTGCCTATGCGGCCGCGAACGTACATGACTTTTTCAATGTCTTGGCGGTTTTGATTCTGTTTCCGCTTCAGCTGGCCACCAACTTCCTCGGCATCCTCTCCACACGACTCGCCGACCTCTTTTACGACATCGGCGGACTCACCTTTGCCAGTCCTCTCAAGCTCGCCACGACACCCGCGGTTGACGGCGTTGCCCATCTCATCGGACAGCATCCATGGCTCATGCTGTTGGCCTCTCTGGCCCTCATGTTCGCAACCCTGCGACAGCTGGTAGTGCTTTTGAAATTGCTGGTCATCTCGCGCGTGGAGGCTCTCTTTGATCAGGTAATCTTTCGTACCGCTGGGCGCGCCATGATGTTCGGCCTCTTCATCACAGCCCTCGTTCAGTCTTCGAGCGTCACGACGTCGTTGGCGGTGCCGCTTGCCGGGGCCGGAATCCTCACCATTCAACAGATCTTTCCCTACACTTTGGGTGCCAATGTTGGCACAACGATCACGGCGATGCTCGCCGCTCTCGCAGTCGGTGAGGTGCCCGCTGTCACAGTGGCTCTTGCGCACATGCTTTTTAACGTCTGCGGAATATTGGTGATCTGGCCACTGCCCGCCATCCGCAGATTACCGATCGTCATGGCCGAGAAAATGACCAATGTTGCGATGTACAGCCGCATCATCCCGGTGGTGTGGATTCTGTTTTTCTTTTTTGCCGTGCCTGCGATGGCAATCTTCTTCTTGAGGTGAGACATGTTCAAACAATTTTTCGAACTCTTCCGCAAAGACAATCTCTTGCAGCAGGCCTACGACCGGTCGCTCGAAATGCTGGAGGCGGATCGGGAGATGTTTCTCGCTGCCTCGAGCTCGCTCCGCGAGCACGACGACGCGCGCATCGAGATTGACATCTACGCCAAGGATCAGCTGATCAACGCCTATGAGCGCGAGGTCCGCCGCAAGGTGTTGACCCATCTCGCGCTCACATCGAGCAAGAGTATCGCCGCGGGCCTCGCGCTGGTGAGCATCGTCATCGACATCGAGCGCATCGGCGACTTGACGAAGAACATCGTCGATCTCGCCCTGCGTCACCCGGGCAAGCTCGATTGCGGCAGCCTCGAGCCCGACGTCCGCAAGATCGAGACCACGGTCAAGACCATGTTCACCCTGCTCATCGAAGCGCTCCCGAGCGGCGACGAGGCCAAAGCCAAAGAGGTAATGTCGGAGCACTGGTGGATCGCCCGCCGTGCCGATGAGATTCTCAATTCCCTGATCGTCCGAGAGGACCCCGACCTGGTATGTGGCGAGGCCGTGAGCGCAGCGCTCTACGTGCGCTTTCTCAAGAGGATCTCGGCCCACCTCATGAACATTGCATCCAGCGTCGTCAACCCCTTTGACCGCATCGGATTCCGAGACGACGATCTGGAGAACCCGCAAGACGATGAGTGAGTTTCAGCGCGAAGAGCACGCGTCTCAGAAAACGATGATGTAGTCCACCTGCAGCCGATCCATGTTCTGGAACAGTGAGTAGACGGTTTTGGTGTGGTACCAGGTGATGTTGAAGTAGGATTTCTTGACG